>CANRKX010000001.1 GCA_947631325.1 uncultured Clostridia bacterium
CTCGCCCCAATAGCGCTGGCGGGCAAATATCCATTCGCGGAGTTTATACGTCGTCGTCTTTTTGCCGCACTTGTGCTCTTCAAGCCACTTTGCCATCGCGTCGATAGCCTGTTGCTTATTAAGACCGTTCAAAAATCCCGAATTGATGTGAACGCCGTCCTGCGTCCACGCTTCCTTGGAAATATCTCCGCCCTCGAGCACCTGAATAATGGGGATATTGAATTTTTTGGCAAATTCATAGTCGCGCGTATCGTGCGCGGGCACTGCCATTATCGCGCCCGTGCCGTAAGAGGTGAGTACATAATCTGAAATATAAATGGGAATTTCCGCGCCGTTGACGGGGTTTATGGCGTATGCGCCCGTAAATGCTCCCGTCTTTTCCTTGTTGAGTTCCGTCCTTTCAAGCTCGGACTTGCTCGCGCATATCTTTTTATAATCTTCGATTTCCTGCTTTTTATCGGGAGTGGTGATTATATCGACAAGCTTGTGTTCGGGCGCAAGCACACAGTACGTCGCCCCGAAGAGGGTATCGCAACGGGTGGTGAAAACTGTGAATTTTCTGTTCGTTCCCTTTACGTTGAAGTCGATATACGCGCCGACCGATTTGCCTATCCAATTGCGCTGGGCGACTTTTGAAGATTCGGGCCAATCAAGTTCTTCAAGCCCTTCCAACAGTCTTTCGGCATATTTATTTATGTCAATGACCCATTGCTTCATGTTTTTGCGGATTACGGGATAGCCGCCGCGCTCACTCTTGCCGTCGATTATTTCGTCGTTGGCGAGTACGGTGCCGAGTTCTTCGCACCAGTTGACGGGTGTTTCCACATATCTCGCAAGCCCTTCCTTGCAGAGTTGCTTGAATATCCACTGCGTCCACTTGTAGTATGAGGGGTCGCAAGTGGAGACCGTCTGATCCCAATCGTATGAAAGCCCCAACATTTTGAGCTGTGAGGTGAAAGTGCGAATATTTTCCTGCGTGAAGCCCTCGGGGTTGTGCCCCGTCTTTATCGCGTATTGCTCTGCGGGAAGCCCAAAGCTGTCAAAGCCTATGGGGTGAAGGACGTTAAATCCCTGCATGCGCTTCATTCTTGCGAGAATGTCGGTTGCGGTGTAGCCCTCGGGGTGCCCTACATGGAGCCCCGCGCCCGAAGGATAGGGGAACATATCGAGGACGTAATATTTCGGTTTGGAAAAGTCGTGCAAGTCGGTATGAAAGGTCTTGTTTTCATCCCAATATTTTATCCATTTTTTTTCGACGTCGTTAAAGTTAGTGTATGCCATTTATCCGTCCTCGTTAAAATTTATATTAAATATTATAGTCGTTTGCGCGGCAAATGGCAAATATTTTTAGCCTTAAAGACTTTTAAAGTAATTGACAAATTCGATTTATTGTAATATTATATATCTGTTCGAAAAAAGACAAGTACCGCCGAGGGATTTTCAGAGAGTGCGCGTTTGCTGTGAGCGCATAATCCTGAGGATAACGGGAAACCGCTTTTTATCAAATCGGGCAACTTAAAAGCGGTCGTGCCGCGGCACGGCAATTAAGGTGGAACCGCGCATAAGATCATGCGTCCTTAAACGATAGATTTGCTATTGTTTAAGGCTTTTTTTATGGAGGAATTTATGAATATTTTACTCAAAAACGGCGACAAACTTGAAGTAAACGACGGGGCTGATTGCACCGCCGCATGCGCAGCCATAAGCGAAGGGCTTGCAAGGAATGCGGTTGCGGCAAAAATCAACGGAAAACTCTGCGATCTTTCTTCAAAGCTATCCGAGGGCGACACGCTCGAAATCGTGACTTTGAAGGACAGGGAGGGGCTTGAAGTCTATCGCCACACGTGCGCGCACGTCCTCGCGCAGGCAATAAAAAATATATATCCCACCTGCAAGCTCGCGATAGGTCCCGTAATTGAGAACGGATTTTATTATGATATAGAATTCAATACGCCCATAACGCAGGACGATTTTGCCAAGATTGAGCTTGAAATGGACAAAATAATCAAGGCAAGGACGCCAATTGAAAGGTTTGAACTTCCGCGTGAAGAGGCGTTGAAACTCATGAAAAAGTACGGCGAAACGTACAAAGCCGAGATAATCAACGATTTGCCCGAGGACGCAGTTATATCCTTCTATAAACAGGGCACTTTCACCGACCTCTGCCGTGGACCCCATCTTCCCAACACGGGCAAGATAAAGGCGTTCAAATTGACGTCGCTCACGGGCGCGTATTGGCGCGGAAACGAGAAGAACAAGATGCTCACCCGCATTTACGGCACGGCTTTCGAGAAGAAGAGCCAGCTTGAAGAGTACCTCGTTGCCGCTGAAGAGGCGAAGAAGAGAGACCACAACAAGTTGGGGCGCGACCTCGGAATATTTATGACTTCCGACGTTATAGGTCAGGGCTTGCCCATTTTGATGCCCAAGGGCGCCAAAATGATACAGATTTTATCGCGCTTTGTTGAGGACGAGGAGGAAAAGAGGGGCTTTATGATAACCAAGACCCCGCTTATGGCTAAGTCCGACCTCTATAAAATATCAGGTCACTGGGACCATTATCGCGACAAAATGTTCATTTTGGGCGAAATAAATAAAAAGGGAGAGAGCAAGAACGGCGAGGAGATTATGGCGCTCCGCCCCATGACGTGCCCTTTCCAATATCAGATTTATAAAAACGGACTTAAATCCTATCGCGATCTGCCCTGCCGCTATTCGGAGACAGCAACCGAATTCAGAAAGGAAGCTTCGGGCGAAATGCACGGGCTCATAAGGGTAAGGCAGTTCACCCTTTCGGACGGTCACATAATCTGCACAAAGGAACAGGTCGAAGACGAATTCAAGAGATGTCTCGATTTGAGTTATTATCTTTTGGACGCGCTCGGTATGCGCGACGACGTTACCTTCCGTTTCTCAAAGCGCGGCAAGTCGAAGTCGGATAAATATATAGATAACGACGAAGCTTGGAACAGCACCGAAGCTATGATGAAGAAAATTCTCGACGATTTGAAGCTTGACTATGTCGAAGCGGACGACGAGGCGGCTTTCTACGGACCCAAGCTCGACGTGCAGATAAGAAATGTCTACGGAAAGGAAGATACCCTTATAACCATTCAGATTGACTTTGCCGCAGGACACAGCTTTGAAATGCAGTATGTTGACGCGGACGGCGTTAAGCAATATCCCTATGTCATACACCGCAGTTCAATCGGTTGCTATGAGAGGACGCTTGCCTTCCTTATCGAAAAGTACGCGGGCGCGTTCCCTCTTTGGATGTGCCCCACACAAGTTAAGGTTTTGCCCATAACCGACAGAACGCTTTCATACGCCGAAGAAGTCGCACAAAAGCTCTCTTCGGTCGGCATACGTTGCGAAGTGGACAGAAGGAACGAGAAAATCGGCTATAAGATCAGGGAAGCAAAGATCGATAAGGTGCCTTACGTCCTCGTCGTCGGCGACAAGGAGCAGGAAGAGGGCACCGTCAACGTCAACAAGCGCGGCTCGGAAAACAAAGAAACAGTGCCTTTGGATAAATTTATCTTAAAAATTGCGCAAGAAAACGCAGATAAAGTGATTTTTTAAGTAAAATCGTTTGACTTTTTAAAGATTAAGTCGTAATATATTATCGTCAAGTAAAGGCTAACCCTTTCGCCGTACGGAGCGTTTGTTCGGCAGATAATGTTTTTTAAGGCTTATGTGCCTTGCATTATTCGGGTGGCTTTTGCTACCCGAAATTTTTTTCGGGCAAAAACTTTTGTGAGGTAATGATTATAAAAGATTTGTATTCTGTGAACGAGGCAATCCGCGACAAGGAAGTCAGGGTTATCGGAAGCGACGGCGAAATGATTGGAATTATGAGCAGTTTTGAAGCCCAACGCCTTGCCGATGAAGCCGATCTCGACCTCGTTAAGATTTCGCCCAATGCGGTTCCGCCTGTGTGCAAGATAATGGACTATTCCAAATTCAAGTACGAACAGGCAAAACGCGACAAGGAAAACCGCAAAAATCAGACCGTCGTCGAAATAAAGGAAATAAGACTTTCGATGACCATCGACGTGGGCGATATCGCCGTTAAAACAAAGCAATGCCTTAAATTCCTTGAACAGGGGAACAAGATAAAGGTTTCCATCAGAATGAAGGGTCGTGAAAACGCACGCGCCTATCAGGGAGTGAAGGTAATGCAGGACTTTTTTGATGGACTCGGCGGAAAGGCAGTTCAGGATAAAAAGCCCACCACGGAAGGCAGAAATATCATTATGATGCTTTCACCCGCAAAATAAATTTCAGTAAAATATCTTTGGAGGACATAAATATGCCTAAGCAGAAATCACACAGCGGCAGCAAAAAGCGTTTCTGGCTCACCGCGACGGGCAAGGTCAAGAGACCGCACGGCGGCAAAAACCATAAAGCCGAAACCAAGAACAGAAAGAGAAAAAGAACCCTGCGTACCAACACGGTCGTTTCAAGCGCAACGGAATCTAACGTAAAAGCTATGATTCCCTATAAGGATTAACGGAGGTAACAGGTTATGCGTATTAAGAGAACAGTCAACGCTTTAAAGAAGCGCAGAAAGATATTGCGCCTTGCAAAAGGCTATCGCGGCTATAAGTCGAAGAACTACAGGATCGCCCGTGAAGCGGTCATGAAGTCATTGAACTATGCGTTCAAGGGCAGAAAACTCAGAAAGCGCGACATGCGGAGCCTTTGGATTGCCCGTATCAACGCTGCGGCAAGGCTCAACGGACTTTCTTATTCTAAGCTTATGCACGGACTTAAGACGGCGGGCATCAACCTCAACAGAAAGGTGCTTGCGGATATCGCCGTAAACGACGCTCAGGCATTTTCGGCGCTTGTCGAGAAAGCTAAGCAGGCTTTGTGATAGAATTTTAAGCCTTTTATAAAAAAGGCTTAATTTTTTATATGGTTATAACTTCAAGGTCTAATCCGACAGTCAAATTCTTTTTAAGTCTGCACGATAAAAAGAACCGCAGGCAGTCGGGTCTGTATTTGGTAGAAGGAATTAAACCCGTCAATGAATGTATTGCGGCAGGGCTTTATATCGAAAAAATCATCTGCACCGAGAGATTTTCGGAACATTATCCCGATGCGACGGTGGTAAGCGTTGACGTTTTCGGCTCTGTTTCGGACGAAAAGACGCCCCAAGGCGTTATGGCTGCGGTCAGAATGCCCGAAAATGTCGTCTGTCCGCCGCAAAACAGCTGTATTTTGCTCGACCGCTTGCAGGACCCGGGGAATTTGGGAACAATAATAAGGACTGCCAACGCAGCTGGTTTTAAGGAAATATATCTTATAGACTGCGCAGATCCCTTTTCGCCTAAGGCTGTCAGGGCGAGCATGAGCGGAATATTTTTCACCAAAATTTACAGCGGTCGAAGGGAAGAAGTTTTAAACGCCCTCAAAGGTATTCCGATTATCTGCGCCGACATGCACGGGGAGGATATTTTCGGCTTTACTCCGCCAAATAAATTTTGCCTTTGTATAGGCAACGAGGGCTCGGGCATCGGCGACGACATAATGTCGATAGCGCAATACAAAATATCTATTCCTATGGACAAGACCTGCGAAAGCTTAAACGCTTCGGTCTCGGCAGGAATAGCAATGTATTTACTCAAAAACGCTCAAAATCAGGAGAAATAATATGTCAGGACATTCAAAATGGCACAACATACAGGCAAAAAAGGGCAAGACCGACGCGGCGCGCGGCGCTGCGTTCACTAAGCTCGGCAGGGAGATAGCTGTTGCGGCTAAGAATAATCCCAATCCCGATACAAACTCCAAGCTTGCCGACGTTATAGCAAAGGCAAAGGCGGCAAATATGCCCAACGATACAATAAAGCGTTCGATAGCAAAGGCGGCGGGCGAACTCGCGGGGAAGGACTATAAGGAACTCATTTACGAGGGTTACGGAGTCGGCGGCGCGGCAGTCATTGTCAAGACGTTGAGCGATAACGTAAACAGAACTGCGGGCGACGTGCGCTCGGCAATGTCGAAGTGCGGCGGTCAGATGGGCAACTCGGGCTGCGTATCGTACATGTTCGACAACAAGGGCTATTTCGTCATTGAAAAGACGGTCGCCCTCGACGAAGACACTATGATGGAGTATTGCTTGGAAGCCGAGGTAGACGACTTCACTTCGGACGAGGACGTATATGAAGTGTATACGTCGCCCGAAAAGTGGTCGGACGCACGCAAATACTTCGAGAGCAAGGGCGTGACCTTCCTCGAAGCCGAAATCAAGATGATTCCTCAAAATTATATAACTCTCGACGGCGAAAAACTCGAACAGTTTACAAAAATGCTCGATAAGCTCAACGAGTTAGACGACGTGCAGGACGTATATCACAACGTCGAACTTCCCGAAGAGGACGAAGAATAAAAAATTAAGGGCTTCGGTCATTCCGAGGTCCTTTTTTGTAACCTTTTAAAAGGAAAATCAATATTATAATATTGCGCATAATTGATAAAAGCTTGCGCAATATATTTTTACAAGCGGCAACGCTTTAATATATATGCTCATTTGTTAAAGCGTTGTTTGGCTTTGACCGATGAGCCGGGGAGCGCCCTATAAGGACGCTCCCCGCGTATTTTTCAGCGGCAATTATAATACAATAATATATGCGTTTTATAAAATCAAAGTTGGTTTTAAGGGTATTTTTGTGCCTTTTAAGCATCGCAATCCTCATTTCGATACCTATTTTAGCGAAAAGCGGCAAGGCGAAAAATAAAGATGAGGAGAGCCTTATCGTATTGAACGTATGGGAAGTTGACAGCTTTGAGGGCGGAAAGGGTTCGCGCGCAAACTTTTTGCAAAGGGTCGGCGACGAACTACCAAATTGTTATATTAAGGTCACGACTTTGACGGCTGAAGCGGCGCGCCAGAATATGAAGAGCGGGAATATTCCCGATATGATTTCATACGGTGCGGGGACTTACGGGTTTGAGCAATACATAAACGACAGAGAGCCATACAGCGCATGGTGCAGGGGCGGATATTGTCTTTTATCCATCGCAGATAACGCCGATTTTGCCGATATAACATCAAAAAACATGGTGATAAACTTTGGAATAGACAATAATGTAGCGATTGCGGCAATGCTTGAAGGGCTGGCTGACGCGGTATACGAAAAGCCGACGGGCGCGTATGTGGACTTGATAAACGGAAAATATAAATATTTATTGGGCACACAGCGAGATATTTTCAGATTGCAGACGAGGGGCGTGGCTTTTAAAGTTAAGCCGCTGACAAAGTTCAACGATATCTATCAACTCATTTCAATTACGTCAAAAGACGACGGAAAGATTGAGTCATCGCGGAAATTTATCGCCAAATTAAAGGAAAGTTGGTCAAAGCTCGACCAAATAGGAATGTTGGACTGCCAAAACAGGCATATTTACGAGGGTGAAATGAATCAATTTGAGGATTTGGAGTTTGATTTGACGATAAAAAGCCCCATAAGTTTGGACCTTAAGACGAAATTGGACGACGCAGTTAAAAACAAAGATGAAAATCAAGTAAAATCTTTACTTAAATAATTGAAAAAGAGCGCAAAAAATGATATTATATTGGGGTAGGATTTGAAAGACGGCATTTCCGATACAACTTACGGCAAAATCAGGCGGGTTACAGCCTTCAATCTTGCCGAAAATACTACTTACGGATTGGGCGGGCAATGTGACGAAGCTTTCTTTCCCAAAACCTTTGAAGAGACTGAATTTATATTTGAAAAACTTGTCTCTGAGAATAAGCAATTTTTCGTGCTCGGGAAGGGTTCGGACATTCTTGCCGCCGACGGAAAGATCAATAAATCAATAATCTGCACTTCAGATTTATGCGGGATAGAGCGTCTGGGCGACGATATAATTTTTTGCAATAGCGGAACGCATATAAATAAAATTTTATCCTATTGCGAAGAAGAGGGGCTGACGGGCATTGAATATCTCGCGGGAATCCCCGCAAGCATAGGCGGTATTGCCTATATGAACGGCGGCGCGGCGGGAAAACATATTTGCGATAATGTCTTGTCCGTTGACATCTATGACGGAAAAAGGCGCGTTTTATCAAATAAATGCTGCAAATTTGGCAATAAACATAGTACTATGCGTGACATAAATTGTATTATTGAAGGGGTCACGCTTCAATTGCAACGTTCTGAACCAATAAAAATAAGAGTGAATATAAAAAATTATCTTTTTGCCCGCCGCAATCAACCAAAGGGAAAAAGCTGCGGCTGTGTATTTAAAAATCCCCAAGGATTATCTGCAGGAAAGTTAATTGACGACTGTAATTTGAAAGGTTTTTCTTTGGGCGGCGCAAAAGTTAGCGAAAAACACGCCAATTTTATTATCAATAACGGCGCATCGTCGGATGAAGTTTATTCGCTAATTCAATATATTAAATCCGAAGTTCTTCGAAAAACGGGCATTTTGCTTGAAGAAGAGGTCGTCTACATAGGTGAATTTAATGAAATTAACTGCTGATTATCATACCCATACGCCCTATTCCCACGGCAAAAATACCGTTTTGGAGAATACGCGCATGGCGCACAATCTCAATCTCCAACAAATCGGCATAACCGACCACGGCTTCAATCATCTACTTTTCGGTTTAAAGCGAAAAAATCTGCCCGATCTTCGGAAAGAATGCGAGGAAGCCGAAAAGCTTACGGGCGTTAAAGTGCTTATGGGAATGGAGAGCAACCTCATTTCGCTGGACGGCGACACCGACATGAAAAAGGACGACCTTCAATACTTCGATCTCTATCTTTTCGGCATACACGAAGTGCTCAAATACAGGCGTTTTTCTGATATGTATAACATAATGATTAAGAATTACGCCGCCTACAAGTTCGGAAAGAAGCCTTCGGACAAGGTCATTGCAAATACCACAAAGGCGTATATCAACGCAGTCAAAAATAACCCCGTAGATATTCTGACGCATATCAATTACAAGTGCTACTGCGATTTAAAGGAAGTTGCCAAATGTTGCGCCGATTACGGCACTTATATTGAAATTAACACAAAAAAGCGTCATATTTCCGCAGAAGAGCTCAATTTGATGGCTTCAACGGGTGTAAACTTCGTCATAGACTCCGACGCGCACTCCGCGGACAGAGTGGGGGATATGAAGATTGCCGAGGAACTTCTTGCTGAAGCAGACGTGCCCCTCGAACAGATTAAAAATATCGACGGCAGGCTTCCCAAGTTCAGATTTGCCGAATACAAAACAAAAAATTTATAAATATGTTGAATTTTACCGAGGAAATCAAAAAGGAAATAATTTATCTCCCCGTCAACAGCCGAGAGGAGAAGATAAGCCTTTTGTCTGCGTTTATAAGGACAAGCGGCAGCGTCGTGGTGAAAAACGGATTGAGCGGCTTTGAACTTATTACCGAAAACGAGAGGACAGCCGAATTTTTCACCGATATTATAGAAAATGCCTTTTCAATTCCCGTCAAAGTGACAGACGCCAAGTTTGACTTGATGAGCGGAAAGGAGAGGTTGTGTTTCGAGTGCGTCAGCCCACAGTCTGATAGCCTTTTGTCCGAAATGGGCGTCGTCGGTTCGGACAGCGACGGAAGATATATACGATTCGGCATAGATGAAGCAATCGTTCCCGACGACGATTGCAAAATTGCCTATCTTCGCGGCGCGTTTTTGGGCGGAGGGAGTTGCACAATCCCCGACGAAGAGACATACAGCAGAACGGGCTATCATTTTGAGATTGTGTTCCCCAATAAGATTGTCGCAAGCGATTTTTGCGACTTGCTCGCCTATTTCGATGTGCTTGCAAAGCTCGTTTTAAGAAAGGACTCGGCTGTCGTCTACGTCAAGCGGAAGGAGATAATTTCTGACATTCTCAACATTTTGGGCTGCGTCGGCTGTATGCAGAAGATGGACGAGCTTGTGCGCTTCAAACAGGTTAAAAATGACGAAAACAGGGTTAATAATTGCTCTGTTTCCAATATCGATAAGACTGTAACGGCTTCGGTCAAACAGGTCACGGCGATTGAAATAATTTCTCAGACAATCGGATTGCAGGGGCTTGATAAAAATCTTTTTGACGTCGCCACCTGCCGACTCGCCGATAAAAACGCTTCCATGCAGGAGCTTTCCGACCGTCTCGGCATAACGAAGAGCTGTTTAAATCACAGAATGAGAAAAATTCTTGAGCTTGCCGACTCGCTTGATCAGGATTGAGGTACTATATGACTGATTTTGTACATCTGCACCTTCACACCGAATATTCCCTTCTCGACGGTGCGTGTAAAATCGACAATTTAATCGATTATTGCAAGAAAAACGGCATCGATACAGTATGTATAACCGACCACGGCAACATGTACGGCACCCTGCAACTTGCCGAAAAAGCGACGATAGCGGGTTTAAAATACATAATCGGCTGTGAATTTTACGTCACGAAGGACATGCATGACAAGTCGTCGAATACGGCGGAACACCTTATTTTGCTTGCAAAGAACAAGGCGGGCTATAAAAATCTTGTCCAACTCGATTCGATGGCTTTTGTCGACGGATTTTACTATAAACCCAAGATTGACTATCAAGTGTTAAAGGAACATTCGGAGGGCGTAATTTGCCTTTCCGCATGTCTTGCGGGCGGTATTCCGCGCCGCCTTCTTGCCGACGATTACGACGGGGCGAAACAGCTTGCTCTGTACTTAAAAGATATATTCGGCGAAGATTTTTATATTGAAATTCAGGACCACGGCATAGAGGAAGAACACAGAATTTTGCCCCTTCTTGTAAAGCTTGCAAACGAGATAGGGGTGGAGCTTGTGGCGACCAACGACGTACACTATCTTGAAAAGTCCGACGCCGAGATGCAGGATGTGCTCATGTGTATTCAGATGAAAAAGCAGCTCGACGACCCCAAGAGAATGAAGTTTCAGACGCAGGAATTTTATTTTAAGACGGGCGACGAAATGGCGGCTCTGTTCCCCAAATTGCCCCGAGCTATATCCAATACCCGCGTCATTGCCGATAAGGTGACAGAACCCGCCTTCAATCTCGACAAAAAGGGCTATCCGATAAAGGATAAGACGCTTATCCCCGAATATACACCGCCCGACGGGTTGACTTCGGAAGAGTATTTGAGACGTTTGACCGACGAAGGATTGAAAAAAAGATACGGCACACCGAGTGAGAGGGAGCTTTCAAGGGCGAAATACGAACTCGACATAATCTGCGGCATGGGCTATGCCGATTATTATCTTGTCGTTTGGGATTTCATAAATTGGTCCAAAGAGCAGGGAATTCCCGTCGGTCCCGGGCGCGGCTCGGGCGTTAGCTCAATTGTCGCCTATTCAATCGGAATTACCGACGTTGAGCCGTTGCAGTACGACCTTCTTTTCGAGAGATTTTTAAACCCCGACAGAGTTTCGATGCCCGATTTCGATATTGACTTCTGCACGGTGAGAAGAGAAGAGACCATTGAATATGTCCGCCGCAAATACGGACCCGAAAACGTCTGCCAGATTGTCACATTCGGCACGATGGCGGCAAAAAACTCGATAAAAGACGTCGGAAGGGTCATGCGAGTGCCATATTCGGAGACCGACCGACTCACAAAGATAATGGACGGCAAGACGTCTATAAGCGATTTGCTCGGGCGGAGAATACCCGCAGCAAAGGCAAAAGTTGACGCCGAGCCCCTTGATTCAGATAAACGCCCCGATTTGGAGCAAAAACTCGAAGAATTGCGCGCCGCAAAGAACAAAGAATTTTGCGAAATGTATGAAACCGACGACGTTTTGAGACGGGTTATCGACATGGCTCTCAAAATCGAGGGCATGCCGCGACAGACAGGCATGCATGCGGCGGGCGTAGTCATATGCCAAAAGAGAATTGCCGATAACGTTCCCCTTTCAAGAAACGGCGACGACATAACGACACAGTTTGTGGCTAAGGAAATCGAAGCTCTCGGAATGTTGAAAATGGACTTCCTTGCGCTCGTCACCCTTACCGATATCAAAAATTGTATTGACTACATTAAAGAGGACTTTGACCGCGACGTCGATTTCAATAAAATCGGCTATACCGATGAAGGCGCATATCAACTTATTGCGGACGGCGACACCGACGGCGTGTTCCAGCTTGAAGCGGGCGGCATGAAGAGATTCATGAAGACCTTAAAGCCCGACTGCCTTGAAGATTTGATTGCAGGAGTATCGCTCTATCGCCCCGGCCCGATGAAATTCATCGACCAATTCTGCAACAGAAAGCACGGAAAGGAAGCAATAGAATACGACTGTCCGCAGGAGGAAAAAATCCTCAAGGTCACTTACGGCATACCCGTCTACCAAGAGCAGGTCATGCAGATATTCCAAGACCTTGCGGGATTTTCGTTGGGCGAAGCCGACCTTGTGCGCCGTGCAATGGGCAAAAAAGACAAGAAAACGCTTATGGCGCAGAAGGAAAAATTCATTAACGGCGGCGTGAGCGACATAAACGGCAGTAAAATCGAGGGTTGCGTCCACAACGGTATAAGCGCGGACACTGCCAATAAAATTTTCGGCGATATGGAGGGATTTGCTTCATACGCATTCAACAAGTCGCATGCGGCGGCTTATGCAACGCTCGCCTATCAGACGGCTTGGCTCAAAAAATATTACTGCAAAGAATTTATTTGCGCACTTTTGAATAACCGCTTAAACAAAATCGACGAGATAACCAAATACGTCATTTATCTTAAAGACAGGGGCTATAAGGTCTATCCGCCCGACATAAACAAGAGCCGATCGGTGTTCAAAGTCGAAAATAACGGCGTGAGATTCGGCTTGTCCGCGCTTAAGGGTACGGGTCAGGCTTTAATCGATTCAATAATCGAAGAGAGGGAGAAGAACGGAAAATTTCTCGATTTCCCCGACTTTATATCGAGATGCTCGTCGCTTCTCAATTCGAGATTGGTTGAAGGTCTTATTTTTTCGGGTGCGTTTGATGAAATGGGCGTAAAGAGGTCGCAGCTTGCCGAAATATACGAACCCCTGTGTGCACGCGCAAAGGCTATCGGAAAACAGCGAGAAAGCGGGCAGATGAGCTTTTTCGGCGACGTCCTCGAAGAGGAAAAGCTCGACGTAAAATATCCCGATATCCCCGAATTTGAAGTGAACATAAAGCTTGCAAAGGAAAAGGAAGTGTTGGGAGTTTATGTCAGCGGACATCCCTTTGAAAAATATCTGCACTCCTTCCCCGAATGTACTTTTGACTGTTCCTATCTCGACGATTATTTCGAAGAAGAGGACGGATCGCGCACTTATAACCAAATACAAGACGGTATGCATATTACTATGGCAGGCATAATAACCTCGTTCAGACGCACCACGACCAAGCGCGGGTTGACAATGGCTTTCTTCAATCTCGAGGACGTCTACGGCACAATCGAGTGTGTCTGCTTCCCCGCAGTGTATGAGAGGGCGAGGGACTCCATAGTAAACGACAGGGTTGTCAAAATAAAGGGCAAGCTCGACTTGGATTCCGATCGCGGATTGTCCTGCATAATCGACGATATCGACGACAGCGTTGCGCGTGAAGATGAGATCAACGGCGATAAAAACGCGGGGGCTTCGGAAAACGCCGCAGTGCTTTGGCTCAACGCTTCCAATATCAACGACGATGATTTTGACGAACTTATAACCGTTCTTTCAAATTATCCCGGTAATTTACTCTGCAAAATCGTCAGGGGAGATAAACGTTATAAAATCCCCGGGGTCAACTATTGCAAGGGGCTTTTGGCTGAATTGTATTCCATTTTGGAGCAAAAAGAGGTCAAATATGTTTATCAACGGTGAAACATTTAAAAAAGTGTTGTAATTTCAAAATATATTTGTTATAATGTAGATTGGAATGATGAGAAGGACCGCATTGTTGGGGCTTTGCGGTATTACGCGGAGGTTTCAGAATATGAAGAGAATAGGTTTGCTTACGAGCGGCGGCGATGCCCCCGGAATGAATGCCTGCATAAGGGCTGTTGTGCGTACCGCAATCTATTTCGGTATGGAAGTTTACGGTATTGAGCGCGGCTATCAAGGGCTTATCGACGACGAAATGATTCCCATGGAAATGAGATCTGTTTCGGATATCGTTCAGAGGGGCGGCACCAAGTTGAGAACGGCGCGCTGTCTTGAAATGCTCACAAAGGAAGGACAGAAAAAGGCTGTCAAAACGCTTGAAGCGAGGGGTATTGAAGGGCTCGTCGTCATCGGCGGAGACGGCTCTTTCAGGGGAGCTAAGTGCCTGTCCGAGGAGTACGGCGTTCCCACAATCGGAATTCCGGGAACTATCGACAACGACCTTGAATATACCGACTACACTTTGGGCTTCGACACTGCCGTCAATACCTGTATTGACGTTATAAATAAGCTTCGCGACACTATGACCTCTCACGAGAGGATTTCCGTCGTCGAGGTTATGGGCAGACGTTGCGGCGATATCGCGCTGTATGCGGGAATTGCGAGCGGTGCGGAAATTATCGTCGTGCCCGAAGTCGTCTTTGACCTTGACGATATCGTCATGAAAATCAACCGTTCCCGCGCCAACGGCAAGCACTCTAACATTGTCGTTGTTGCTGAGGGCGTTTGCACGGCTGACGAATTTGCAAAACAGCTGCAGTCGGTGACTACATATTCCGTTCGCCCGACTACAATCGGTCATATTCAGCGCGGCGGCTCGCCTTCCATGGCAGACAGAATGCTTGCGGCACAGTTCGGCAATAAGGCGGTCAGACTTTTAAACGACGGAATAGGCAACCGCGTCGTCGGAATTCACCGAAACGAAATAATAGATATGGATATTATAGAAGCGGTGAGCATGAAAAAGAAATTCAATTACGAATTATACGAGACCCTTCAAATGATTTCTATGTAACAGCGATAAAGCCGCTTTAAATTAAGCGGCTTTTTTATTGGAAAATGATAACGGAGTGAAATAATGATTTTAACTGTATGTTTAAGTCCCTGCATTGACGTCAACGTCGAAGTCGACTCGTTAAGCGTCGGAATGTCCCATAAAATTATAAGTAAAAGAATATTTTTTACGGGAAAGGCAATAAACGTTGCGATAGGCATTGCAAGGCTGAAGGGCGAAGCCTTTTCGACGGGCTTTATGTACGAAGAGAACGGCAACCAGTTCGAGCACGAACTTCACAGGGAGGGAGTGCCCTATAAATTTGTATGGAATAAGGGTCGCGTGCGCGAGAATTATAAGTTTATCGATAACAAGTCCATGTTGACCGAAGTTGACGATGTAAGCCCCGCCGTCTCACCCGAAAAACAAAATGAACTTATCGAATTGGTCAAAAGAATTGCGCCTTCATGCGAGGCAGTCGTTATATCGGGTAGCCTTGCAAAGGACATGACGCCCGACTACTATGCTAAAATACTTCAATGCGTGCCCGATAACGTCAAAAAAGTCGTCGATACGGAGGGTGAGAGACTGTTGCAGGCGCTGAATTGCGGCGCAGATCTCGTAAAGCCCAACCTCGACGAACTGTCAAGGACGGTTAGGCGCCCTCTCAACTCGCACGAGTCAATCATTTCTGCATGCCGCGAGATCATCAAAAAGGGAGCAAAAATTGTGCTTGTATCGCTCGGCAAGCACGGCGCAATCATAACCGACGGAGTTCATGCCTATTATAGCAAGAGCGTCAACGTCGCAATGAATTCGACGCTCGGCGCAGGCGACGCCATGGTTGCGGCGGCAACTCAGGCGTTGGTTGAGGGCGACAATCTTAAAGATATATTAAAAAGAGGTGTGGCGGCAGGCACGGCGGCGGTAACCACGCCCGACAGCATTTCCTTCTCAAAGGTGAAATACGAGGAAATACTTTCCTCTTTAACCGTCAAAGAAATTGATTTAAACGCTTGAATTACAGCTTTATTTATAGTATAATAAATTCAGTTAAGGAGATTAGTTATGAATTGGGATAGCAATGCACCTTTGGAGCTTTTGTCTTCAATGCCCGCGCAACTCAACAAGAAAAATCTTAAGGACATTCAGGCGATTATCGATAAGGATAAATTTGCGTGCAGTCGCGAACTGACGCGCGATTTGTGCGGCGAGTATGCGCCTTTCTGCGCACTCTGCGATAAGTCGCTTAAATATCCTTGCGCCGTTTCTTATGTAAAAATGAAGCAAGCCGACGGCATGCAGGTTGAAATTGCGGTCTCGGACGACGATAATTCGGATATTGAGGACGAGCACGTTGAAGTGGCGACAGCAGCCGCAGTTGCAACTGAGGTTGTTGCCGATAATCTCCCTGCCGAAACGCCCGTTGCCGAGCAAAAGGCGGCGGTGGAGGAAGTTCCTGCCAAGGAAACACCTGTAGAGGAAGCTCCTGTTGAGGTTGAACCTGTCGAGACTGTGGCAGAATTTCATGAAGAGCAAGTTGAAGCTAAGGAAGAGGTTGTTGCGGAACAGCCCGTCGCTAAAAAACGCATTAGGATTGCGATTGCAAAGAGAAAAGTTCAATAAATTTAAGCCGCGCAAATGCGCGGCTTTTTCATTGTATAAAAATTGCTTAAACTCGCAAAAATGAATTGACAATAACTGCGATTTAAAATATAATAATTAAGTAAATCAAATGCTGCTGTGGCTCAGTCGGTAGAGCACATCCTTGGTAAGGATGAGGTCGGCGGTTCAAGTCCGCTCAGCAGCTCCATATATGCCCCGTTGATAAATCAACGGGGCACTTTTAAAATTATATATTCCTCATAAGTCCGACGACTTTGCCGAGGATTTTAACGTCGTCAAAGACGAAATCTTCCATATCGTCGTTTTCGGGGTGCAGAATAATCTTTTTCCCGCGTTTGAAGAAACGCTTGACGGTCGCCGAATCGTCAACGAGGGCGACGACGATATCGCCGTTTTCGGCAGTGTCCTGCTTATGAACGACAATCTTGTCGCCGTCGAACATGCCGATTTTAATCATGGAAGAGCCTTGAACGTTGAGCATAAACAGATCTTCACCCGAGAAAAAGTTGGACGGAATGGAGTAGTAGCCGTCATAATTTTCTGTGGCGAAAATGGGAGTACCTGCGGCAACAGTACCTATAAGCGGCACAGTAACCGAAGAGCCGCGCCCGTTAATTGCAACGGCGCGATATTGCTTGTTGCGCTTATTGATAAGCCCGTTTTTTGCAAGCCTTTCCATTATAAGGAAGACGGTGCAGGTGGAACTTATGCCTGTGCCTCTGCAAATTTCGCGCACGGTGGGGGCATATCCGTTTTCATCCATAAATTTTTGGATGTAGTTTAAGACCAAATCGTCATCGTAGATTCTCTTCATAATTATCACCTCTTTATACAATTATAACATACGTTTTAATAAAAATCAAACGAATGTTTCAACTTTTATATTGAATTATTAAAAAAAATGTGATATAATGGCACTGACATTATAAAAAAGAGTATGAAGAGGTAGACTGAGATGAAATCTGAACGCAAAAAAATGTGCGAGCTGTATGACAGGGAGTGTATCGGGTGCATGGAGTGCGAGATTTGCGACCTCGACCCGAATAAAATTTGCGACAACTGCGGCAAATGCCTTGACATAAGGGACGACGCCGTAATTAAGATTGACAAAATTATTTTAGATAAAAACGGGGACAGTTGAGTCCCCGTTTAAAATTAGTTTGAATCGTCCTCGTCGCGCTTTAATTTTACTTTGCCGACAACGCTTTTCCGCACGTCCTCAGAGATGGCAGCATAGTGTTTGCGCGTGGTGTTTACGTCCTTATGACCGAGCACGTCGGCGACAATATAGATATCGCCCGTCGCCTTGTAGAGCTGTGTGCCGTAAGTAGACCTCAGTTTGTGCGGCGATATTTTTTTGAGCGGGGAGACGATTTTGGCATATTTTTTGACCAAATTCTCGACGGCGCGGACGGTAATTCTGTTTTTATTATTTGATATAAAGAGGGCGGTGGTGTCCTTAAAATTTTCGGGATTGCTATCCTTATAATCCTTATATCTTTTCAAAGCCGCCGCCACGTCGTCGTCGAAATAGAGAATGGATTTACTGCCGCCCTTGCGCGTGACGATAAATGAATTGTCGTTGAAGTTGATGTCCTCATTGTTTAGCCCGACGAGTTCGGAAATACGGATACCCGTGCCGAGGAAGAGCATGAGGATGGCGCCGTCGCGAATTTTATTTTTTTCGTGATAGGCTCTCTGATGATTTGTCAGTCCCGCGCCGCTTTCCGCCGCGTCGATTATACCGAAGATTTCGTCGCCGTCCAACCTTATAATCGGCTTATCATGCAATTTGGGCGTCTTAACCTTGGCGGAATTGTCGACGCTAATAAATCCCTTGTTGAAGAAATATTTGAACATGGCACGAACGGAGGAGAGCTTTCTTGCCTTTGCCCGCTCGTCGCACGAATGGTCTTTGCCGCCGAATTTATAGTGGGAGAGGTAGCTCAAAAAATATTCGATATCGTTGCTCGTAACGGCGTCGATATCTTCGAGAGTGAGCTCCTTGACGTTCTTCGAACCTCTGAATTTTCTTTCGCAAAGGAAGTGGAAAAAGATTTTTAAATCGTGCGCGTAATTCAAGCGGGTGAGAGTGGAGGTTTGACTGTCAATCGCCATAAAATAATCATAGCAAAAGTCTGGCAGCTCATCGTTTAAAAGCCTGTCGATTGTCTCAAGATTTTTATTGTTGCGTTGAGTGTAATAGTTGACTGCCATAGTGTAACCCCATGTTTTACGAACAATTAAATGATAATCCAAAACATTGAAAAAGTCAAGCGGCTGGCTTATTTTATTGAGTGGAAGTATGTAAAATACGCTCTCAATTCTTACCTCTTTGATAGGGCGGGAGAGTTTATTGTTGTATTATATAGATATAAAACACTTCGTAAAAGACAGCTTTTACGAAGTGTAATGCCCATTTTGACATAATTTGAGCAGGAGGATTGCCTTATTTTATAATATTTTATTTAAAAACCATTAAATTAAGATAAAAACATTGTATTTTAAAAATTATTGATTTTAATAATAAAAAGGCATAAAATCGGCTGATTTGACGCTGTTATGTCAGACATAGTACAAGTTAAGCCGAGGATTTTTCCTCGGCTTAACATTGAATTTATTGCATTTTATTTTTCGGGCTTTGCGGTTAAACTCTTCAAGTTCCAAATGTTTGCCGCATATTCCGAAATGCTTCTGTCCGCCGCGAAAATTCCCGCTGCCGCGATATTTCTTAGCGACTTTTTGTTCCATTCCGTCTTATTGGAAACATAGAGTTCGGAAACTTTATGTTGGGTGTTGCTGTATGCCGCAAAATCTGCCATGCACATATACGGGTCTGCCACGGGCGAACCTGTCAAAAGATAATTTGCGATATCCGCGAATGACTGACCGTTGAAGCCGATTATCAGCGCTTCGATAATTCTACGCAATTTGGGGGATTCGTTATAGAATTTACTCGAGCTGTAACCGTTGCGCCATATTTCATCGACTTCGTTTGACTTGTAGCCGAAGATGAAGATATTCTCCTCTCCCACGGCTTGCGCCATTTCAACGTTAGCGCCGTCAAGAGTGCCTATCGTGAGCGCGCCGTTTATCATGAATTTCATGTTGCCCGTGCCGCTCGCTTCCTTGCCTGCAAGCGATATCTGCTCTGAAACTTCGCTCGCGGGCATCAGTTTTTCGGACATCGTGACGTTGTAGTCTTCCATGTAGACGACATTTAACTTCTTGTTGATTTCGGGGTGCGACTTGATATCTTCGGCGAGATAATTGATAAGTTTGATAATTTTCTTCGCCATATCATATCCGGGCGCCGCCTTTGCACCGAAAATGTACGTCTTGGGCACAATATCCATATTGGGATTGTCAAGAAGATCGAGATAGGTGTCGATAATGTTCAACACATTGAGCAGCTGACGCTTGTATTCGTGAAGTCGCTTTGCCTGTACGTCGAATAACGTGTCGGGGTCGATTATAACTCCCTGCTTCTTCTTCGCATATTCGGCAAACTGACGCTTTTTAATCTTTTTGATTTCGTCAAGACGCTTTAATACAGTCTGGTCGTTTTCGAATTTTTTAAATTCCGCAAGCTGTTCGCCGTGCAATACATAGCCGTCGCCGATACATTCGTTTAAAAGTTCGGCAAGCTCGGGATTGGATTGGTTGAGCCAACGCCTGTGTGCAATGCCGTTTGTGACGTTTGTGAACTTTTCGGGCGTAAAATCATAGAAATCCTTGAATACAGACGTCTTTATGATTTCGCTGTGCAGAGCCGAAACGCCGTTGACGCTGTGACCGCCGTACACGCAAAGATTTGCCATCTTGACTCTGTCGTGTTCGATTATCGACATTCTCGAAATCTTCGCCCACTCTCCGGGGAATTTATCCCAAAGTTGCTCGCAAAGACGCCTGTTTATTTCCTTTATTATGGAATGTATTCTGGGGATTGTTCTATTAATAAGATCTTCGTTCCACGTTTCCAACGCTTCCGCCAAAACCGTGTGGTTTGTATATGCGCAGGTTGACGTGGTGATTGCCCATGCCTGATTCCAATCGTAATAATATTCGTCGATAAGTATTCTCATGAGCTCGGGGATTGCAAGCGCGGGGTGCGTATCGTTAAGGTGAATTGCCGCAAGTTTGGGCAAATCCCTCAAATCGCCGTATCTGTGCTTGTGGTCCTCCACTATGTTCTGAATGGACGCCGAACACAGGAAATACTGCTGTTTAAGGCGCAACGACTTGCCCGCATTGTGGTTGTCTGCGGGGTACAAAACCTTGGTCAGTAGGTCTGCGTCGTTGTCGTTTGACATCGCCTGATAGTATTCGCCCTGCGAAAAGAGCTTCATGTTGAAGTCCTGCACAGGCTTAGCTTTCCAGAGCCTTAAGACGGAAACGGCTTCGCTGTCCTTGCCCGAAATCATCATATCGTAAGCGACAGCTTGAATTTCATTGCAGTTAACATAGTTGGTCTGTAAGCCGTTTTCCGTCCACTGCTCATCTATCTGTCCGTTGAAGCGGACGATAAAGTTCTTATCTGTTCTTTGGGTCAGCCATACTTCACCGCCGGGGAGCCAAGCGTCAGGCAATTCGATTTGCCATCCGTCAACAATCTTTTGCTTGAATAGCCCGTACTCGTAGCGGAGCGAATAGCCCATTGCGGGGTAATTGCCCGTTGCAAGCGCATCCATAAAGCACGCGGCAAGCCTGCCCAATCCACCATTGCCCAAACCTGCGTCGGGTTCGCGCTCATACAGATCCTCAAGTTTTAATCCGTATGACGCAACCGCCTTTTCAAAGATAGGTACGACGCTCAGGTTGTACAGGCTGTTTTTCAGCGAACGCCCGAGAAGGAACTCCATGCAGAGATAATAAACCCTCTTTGCGCGCTTAGCCTTGACCTTTTTATGGAATTGTTGGCGTTTTTCAAGTAAGATGTCTCTTACTACCATTACCACGGCTTTATAAATCTGGTCTTTGGAAGCTTCGGACGGGGCAACTCCGAAATACCTCGCCAATTTGCCCTTGATTTGGTCCTTTACTTCCTTTTCGGTAATAGCTGTACTCATTAATTTCTCCTAATTAAAAATTATTTTAGCATATCCAAATAGAGCGCCTCATAATCTTTTGCCGAGTGACTCCAACTGAAATCGGTCGTAGCCGCTCTGTACATAAGTTTTGACCACTCTTTTTTGTTTTTATAATCGGAGCAAGCTTCACGGATGACGTATAACATGTCGTGCGCGTTGTAATTGGAGAAAGTGTAGCCGTTTTCCAAGGGTTTGATGCTGTCATAAAGACCGCCCGTCTCCCTTACGATGGGCACCGTTCCATAGCGGCATGCAATCATCTGTGAAAGTCCGCAGGGTTCCGACTTGGAAGGCATTAAGAAAATGTCCGAACCCGAATAAATTTTTCTCGATAAATCGCCGTTAAACACAATGTTTGCGCTCAATTTATCGGGATATCTGTAAGCGAGATCGCGGAAATATCCCTCGAAGTGCGAGTCACCTGTGCCGAGAATAACTACTTGAACGTCGTCCTGCAACAAATCTTCGATAACCGCGGTCACAAGGTCGAGCCCCTTGTGCGAAACAAGCCTTGAAACCATAGAAATTATTGGTGTATCGGGCTTTTCGGGCAAGCCGAGCATCTTCTGCAATTCCTTCTTGCAGACCGCTTTGTTGGCGAAGTTGTCGGGCGTGAAGTTGGCAAACAGGTGGCTGTCGAGCGCGCAATTGTAGCTCACGTCGTCTATTCCGTTCAAAATTCCCGTAAGTTTAAACTCGTTTTTCCTTATAATGGGGTCAAGCCCGTGCGCGTAATAGGGATCTTTTATCTCTTCCGCATATCTCGGGCTGACTGTCGAAAATCTTTCGCAGACCTCGATCGCACCCTTCATAAGGTTGATTGAGTTGTTGTACTCAACGAGATATTGATAGCTTCCGTAAATATCGAACAGGTCGCCCAATAAATCGAGCGAATACTGTCCTTGATATTCTATGTTGTGAATGGTGAAAAGCGCTCTTATATACTGGTACTCTTCCCTGAAACAGTAATTTGTTTTAAGGTAGATTGCGGCGAGCGCAGCCTGCCAATCGTGGCAGTGCATAACGTCGGGATAGAAATTGAGGAAAGGCATTATTTCGAGAACGCTTCTCGAGAAGAACGCAAACCTCTCGCCGTCGTCATAGTAGCCATAGCAACCGGGGCGCTTGAAATAGAATTCGTTGTCGATGAAATAGAAGGTAACGCCGTCCTTGACATAGGAGAATATGCCGCAGTACTGATTACGCCATGCAAGATGTACGTAAAGATTGCCGAGGTATGTGAACTGCTCCCTATACTCCTTTTTGATATCCGAGTAAAGGGGAATTACCACCCTCACGTCATATTTTCCCGTCGCCGCAAGCGCCTTTGAAAGCGAACCTATAACTTCCGCAAGTCCGCCCGTTGCGATAAAGGGCGTCGATTCGGACGCAACGAAAAGTATCTTCTTTTTCTCATCCGACTGCTTAGCCGCAACCTTTTGGGTTGCGGTCTTTGCAGTCGTGGTTGTCTTTTTGGTAGCGGTTTTTTTGGTTGCCGCTGTGGTCTTGGTTGTAGCCATATTATTATCCCCCTTATTTATATTCGGTCAGATGAGCGAACCCTTATTGATGAAATAGGGCTGAACTTCGCATCCCGCAAGTTCTCTCTTATCGCGGATGACCGAATTTTTATCGCTAACTACATAGGCAAGCTTGCAGTTGTCGCCGACGATGTTGTCCGTCATGAGTATGCAGTTCTTGACGACCGACCCCTTGCCTATCTTGACGCCGCGGAAGAGAACGCAGTTTTCAACCGTTCCCTCTATCACGCAGCCGTCGGACACGAGTGAGTTTTTGACGACTGCGGAAGCCGCAAATTTAGCGGGTGCGCTGTCGTTTACCTTTGTATATACGTCTCTGTCGCCGAAGATTTCCTGACGGACATTCTTGTCGAGCAGAGCCATATTCGCCTTGAAATAGGACTCGAGCGAGCAGATATTTGCATAATAGCCGTCGAACTTATAGGCATACAGGTTGTAAGTCTTAACGCCGGGGCTTAAAATATCCTTGCCGAAGCTTGTATAGCCGTGTTGGATTGCGTCCTGAATGAGTCTAAGAAGGAACGAAGTGCGCGCAACCATTACATTTATGTAGTTCTTCTTAACGCCCTTTCCCGTGGGATTAATCTGTATATCGGTGATTTTGTCGTTCTTGTCGGTCTCGAACGCCATATAATAATGTGACTTAACAAGCTCATGCTCGTGATAAACCATCGTTATATCTGCATTCTTCGCGATATGCGCTTCGATAACCTTGCTGTAATCAAGTTTATATACAGCGTCGCTGTCGGCAAGCACAACAAAGTCCTCTTTAGCCTTGCGCAGGAACGCCATTGCGCCCTTCAAAGCTTCAAGACGGTTTTTATAGAGAGTTTCGGTCTCGTCGCTGTAAGGAGGAAGCAATATAAGACCGCCGTCCTTCCTTGCGAGATCCCAATACTTGCCCGAGCCGATATGGTCCATCAAAGATTGATAGTTGTTCTTTGTTATCATACCGACCGTGGTTATGCCGGAGTTGACCATATTGGAAAGAGCAAAGTCAACAAGGCGGTATCTGCCGCCATAGGGAACAGAACCCGTTGAACGAACTTTAGTAAGTTCGGGTATGTCCTCTTCGTTTATACTTGAAAATATAACACCAACTGTTGTAGCCATTATTCTTCCCCCCTTATACGTTTTTATCGACTATCTCGCCTGCGGCAACCTTACCGTTTTTGCTTACGGTAATACCCCTCCCGAGAACAGTTATGCCGTTTGTCTTGCTTTCAACTTTGACAGCTTCAGCTTTGTCTGTGCCGACAACGGCCTTTTCGCATATGGTTACATCTTCGTCTACTATCGAATAGGTTACTTTCGCGCCCGCTTTTACGGTTATATTGCCCATAAGCACGCTGTCCACTACCTCTGCGCCCTTTTCGATAACGCAGTTGGTGCCTATTACCGAGTTGACTATCTTGCCCTCAATCTCGCCGCCGGTCGCAACGATGGAATTGATGACTTCGCCCTCGACGAACGCGGGAGGCGCGAGCGGGCTCCTCGAATGGATAACTCTGTCTGTATCCGTAAGTTCGAAGTTGGGAACAACGCCGAGAAGGTCCATATTTGCTTCCCAAAGCGAGCTTATCGTGCCGACGTCCTTCCAATAGCCCTCGAAGCGGTAAGAATACATCTTTTCGCCCGCATTGAGCATTGCGGGAAGGACGTTCTTGCCGAAATCCTTTTCGGAATCGGGGTTTTTGTCGTCCTCTTCAAGATATTTGAAGAGCTTGGACGCCGTAAATATATAGATACCCATCGAAGCGAGGTCGCTCTTGGGCTGTTTGGGCTTTTCCTCAAATTCGTATATTGTGCCGTCGGGATTGGTGTTGAGAATACCAAATCTCGAAGCTTCCTTCATGGGAACCTGCATGCAGGCAATCGTGCAGTCTGCGTTTGCGGCTTTGTGAGCGGCAAGCATCTTGTCGTAATCCATCTTATAGATATGGTCGCCCGAAAGTATGAGAACGTACTCGGGGTCATACATCTTCATGAACCTTATGTTCTGATAGATCGCGTTTGCGGTGCCTTTATACCATGAAGTATCCTTCTTTGCCTCATAGGGCGAAAGGATATGCACTCCGCCGAAAGTTCTGTCGAGGTCCCAAGGCTGACCGTTTCCGACATACTCGTTGAGTACCAAAGGTTGATACTGTGTAAGTACGCCTACCGTGTCAATACCCGAATTGATGCAGTTCGAAAGCGGGAAATCAATAATTCTGTACTTCGCGCCGAACGAAACTGCGGGTTTTGCTATGTTGCTGGTGAGAGCATAAAGTCTGCTGCCCTGCCCTCCTGCAAGCAACATAGCAACGCATTCTTTTTTTCTTAGCATTGCTAAATCCCCCAAAAAATTATTTTTCTTTTATTAAATACATACAAGTCAGTTTGGGAATATCCACAAAAAGGGTATATTTCTTGCCGTGACTCGTTTGCTTCCTCGTATAGAAAACCTTCTTTTTGAGTGCGCCGTTACCGCCGTACTTCTTCTCGTCCGTGTTGAAAACTATCCTGTATTTGCCCTTCTCTGCACCTATGCCGTATCCCTTATGCTCCACTCCCGAAAAATTGACGACAACCGTCAGGCTTTCGCCGTTCGGGGCATATCTGTTGAAGGCGATCATATTGTTGAATTTATCATCGACGACCAGCCATTCAAAACCCTTCCAATCGAAGTCGTCGCCGTAAAGCGGGGTGCAATCTGAATAAAAATGATTTAAATCCTTTACAAATTGCTGCATTTTGGCGTGTTTTTCATATGATGTCAGGAAAAACTCAATGCCCGCCTTGTAGTCCCACTCCTTGAATTGCGCCACTTCATAGCCCATGAAGTTGAGCTTTTTGCCGGGGTGGGCGAACATATAGGCAAGCAGCTCTCTCTCGCCCGCGAATTTGTCGGCGTATTCGCCCGGCATCTTGTTGACTATCGAACCCTTTACATGTACAACCTCGTCGTGCGAAAGGGGAAGAACGTATCTCTCGTTAAAGGCGTACATTAAGGAAAAGGTTATTTTGACGTGGTGATGATTTCTGAAATAGGGATCCTGCCTGCAATAAAACAACACGTCGTTCATCCAACCCATATTCCATTTATAGTCAAAGCCGAGTCCGCCCTCTTCCACCTTTCTCGTCACGCCGTCGAAACTCGTCGATTCCTCCGCAACGGTCAGAACACCGGGGAATTCGCGCTTTAAAACGCTGTTGAACTTTTTTATGAATTCTATTGCTTCGAGGTTGCGGTTATCGCCGTATTTATTGGGGGTAAAATCGCCGAAATCCCTGTCGTAATCAAGATAGAGCATGGAAGCGACTGCGTCCACTCTCAGTCCGTCTATGCCGAATTTTTCGATAAAATAGTGAGCGGACGACAGTAAAAAGCTGTCAACCTCTCCCCTGCCGAAGTCAAATCTTCTCGTGCCCCAGCCGCTGTGTTCCATTCTGTCCCAAAGCGGGCACTCATACAGTGGTTGTCCGTCGAATTCGTATAGTCCGAAATCGTCCTTGGGGAAGTGCGCGGGCACCCAATCCATTATGACTTTAATGCCGTTTTTATGAAAGGCGTTGATAAGCGATAGGAACTGTTCGGGTGTGCCGAGTCGGGCTGTCGGGGCGAAATAACCCGTGACCTGATATCCCCACGACCCGTCATAGGGAAATTCGGTGACAGGCATGAACTCTACATGCGTATAGCCCATATCCTTTATATATGGCACAAGCTCCCGTTCGAGCTCTTCGTATGTAAAGTAGCTTCCGTCATCATGGCGCTTCCATGACAGCAGGCTTACTTCATAAATGTTTACGGGCAAGTTGTAGTCGGTCGCAATTTCAAGCGATTTGTTATCGACTTTTTTAATTTGGTCGCTAACGACAGAATAAAAGCTGTTGGGAATGTCGGTGCGGAACGCATACGGGTCGGATTTTTTTAATTGCCTGCCGTCGTATGTGGAAATGAGATAGGCGTATCTCTGCCCCGCCTCCGCCGCCGTTGAAATCTCGAAGCTCTCGCCGTCGGGAAGGCGTTCCATTTGGTCGCTTGTTTCGTTCCAATTATTGAAATCGCCGATAAGGTTTATCTTGCATGCGTGCGGAGCCCAGACGCGGAAAATATATTTTCCGTCGTTCTGCCTGTGACAGCCGAAAAATTCATATGATTTAAACGATTGCCCGCTATGGAATTTTTCAAGTTCCGCATACGAGGACATAATGCCTTACCATACCTAATTTATTCTATCATATTACGGAAAATTTTTCAAGACGGAAATCAAAAAAAATATAATTATTTTGATTATTTAGGCTGTTCTTTTCAAAATTATTATATAAAAAACTACCGCCCCGCGAATTTATGCGGAGCGGCATTGATTAATTAAATTATCCGACGTAATTATCGAGCAACGTCATATTGAATTTTCTGAACTTTTCAAGCTCTTCGGGGGTGAGCTTTCTGAAAGACGACAGCGCAATCAAATAGACGAACTCTGCGGTGAATTTTTGCTTTTCTTCGTCTAAATTTTTGATTTTTGCAACCGCAGGGCATGCAGTGTTTACAATCAGCGTCTTGTTGAGATTGCCGTCGCTCATTCCGTAAAACTGCCCCATTTCTGTGTATCTTCTCATGTATTCGTCTACGACAATCATAGCGGGAACGTCGGTATTTTTCAGACTTTCGCACTTTACGGCAACACTTTCCTGCCCGATATATTTTTTGAATATATCGGCAATGCCGTTGTCCTCTGCGCCCCCTTCCGACTTCAACGCGCCGTCAACGTCGGCGTCTATTCTGACGAATTTAACCTTTTCGGGCATTTTGTATTCAAGATAACTCAAAAAGTGCGGGTCGATAAAGTTATCGCAAAGTATTGCGTTCAACCCCTCATCCTTGAAGAGTTTTATATACTGTGCCTGTTGGTTTTCGTCCGAAACATAGTAAACGGTGGTTTGCTTTGTCTCTTTTTTATCCTTATGATCCTCGGGCTTATTATCTGTGCCGTCGCCGTTTTCCGTCTCTTCAGTCTTGGGCAAGAGGTCGGAAATAGACGTAAATTTGCCGTTGATATCCTTATAAATTATGATATCTTTGACTTTATCATAGAATTCATCGTCCTTAATGCAGCCGAATTTAATGAAGTTTGCGATATCTTCCCAGCACTTTTCATACTTGTCGCGGTCGGTTTTGTAGAGTGAAGATAGCTTGTCCGCAACCTTTTTGGTGATATGCTTGCTTATCTTCTGCACCTGCCTGTCGTTCTGCAAAAATGAGCGCGAAACGTTCAAGGGGATATCGGGGCAATCTATAACGCCGTTCAAAAGCATCAGAAATTCTGGGATAACTTCCTTTATGTTGTCGGCGATGAATACCTGATTGCAGTAAAGTTTAACCTTGCCCCTCTCAAGTTCCAGCTTGTTTTTTACTTTGGGGAAATAGAGTATTCCCTTTAACTTGAAGGGATAATCCATATTGAGGTGCACCCAGAAAATGGGCTCGTTGTAGTCCATGAAGGTGTCTGTATAGAACTTTTTATATTCCTCTTCTGTGCAGTCCTTGGGTGCCTTTGCATACAGCGGCAACGTCGAATTCAAAGGCTCGTCCTTTCCGTCGCCCTTGAAATTCACATAAACGTTGTAGGGCATGAACGAGCAATACTTTTTGACAAGCCCCTTAATTGTGCCCTCTTCGAGAAATTCCTTCTCCTCGGGCGCGATATGCATTATTATTTTTGTGCCGCGGCTGTCTTTATCGCACTCCTCTATGCTGTAAGTCGAGTTGCCGTCCGATTCCCAATGCACGGCGGGCTCGTCTTTATATGATTTGGTTATGATTTCGACGTTCTCAGATACCATATACGCCGAATAGAAGCCCAAGCCGAAGTGCCCGATTATTCCGTCGCCGCCCGCTTTTTCATATTTTTCGAGGAAGTCCGAAGCCCCCGAAAAGGCGATTTGAGTTATATAATTTTCCACCTCTTCGGCGGTCATTCCTATGCCGTTGTCCTCAACGGTCAAAGTCTTTGCCTTTTTATCGGTGGATATCTTTATAAAATATCCGCCCTCGTCCTCGCTTGTCTCGCCCATCGAAGCGAGCTTTTTATACTTTGTGATTGCGTCAATGCCGTTTGCCACTATTTCGCGAAGAAAAATGTCCTTGTCGGAATAGAGCCATTTCTTGATTATCGGCATCATGTTTTCGCTTGAAATTCTGATATTGCCTTCTCTTTTCATGTCGTCCTCCACTTTAAATTCATTATTATATATAAACTCAAAAAGTTGTGACAAAACCGTTCGGCAAATATTTATATATATAAATGCGGCGTAAAAATTAAAAAGCAGAGCCCCAAGCCCCGCTTTACATTAATTCAATAATTATATTTTTTGCGCATTGCAATCAAAAATATTGCGGTTACGGCTGCCGCCATGACTTCGGCGCACACCGTTGACCACCATATTCCGTCCAATCCCCAAATCATGGGCAATATGAATACCGCGCCGATTTGAAAGATGAGAGTTCTCAAAAAGGATATCGCAGCTGAAATAAGCCCGTTGTTTAAAGCGGTGAAAAATGACGAACCCAAAATATTGAACCCGCTGAATAAAAACAATACGCTGAATATCATGAACGCCTGCGCAGTCATTTCATACAGATTGCTGTCATATCCCACGAATATTTTTGCGATTTGTCCGCCGAGAAGTTCGGCGAGCGCAAACATCAACACCGAAAATACGGCTATCAAAATAAGATTTTTCTTATTCAGTGACTTTAACTCGTTTGAATTGCCTGCGCCATAGTGATAACTGACAATCGGCGCAACACCCACAGTATAGCCTATAAAAATCGCCTGAAATACGAAATTGACATACATTAATACTCCGTATGCGGCAACTCCGTCCTCACCGGCAAATTTGAGAAGCTGAAGATTGTAAATCATACTGACAAGCGACATAGAGATATTGCTCATCAACTCTGAAGAGCCGTTTGTAATTGTCTTTACAAGCGATTTACCCTCAAACTTAGGCTTTGTAAGCCTTAAAAGACTGCTGTTGGGGAGTGCAAAATAGATTATCGGAATAATTCCGCCGACGCACTGTCCTATTACCGTTGCGGCTGCCGCACCCGTAAGTCCCCATTTAAACCATGCGACAAACATTCCGTCGAGTGCAAAATTGGTAAGCCCCGCCGCAACGGTGACATACAATCCCAACCTTGTCTTTTCCGCAGTCGCAAACAGACATTGAAATTCATATTGAAGAACATACGCGGGCAGAGCAAATAAAATTATCCGCCCGTAAGCTATTGCATTTTCAAGCATTTCGCCCGAACCGCCCATGAGATGAGCAACAGGTCGGAGAGTTGCAGTTCCCACACCCGCAAGCACAACGCCGCATACTGCGGAAACGCATACAATCATTGAAAATATGCCGTTCGCTCTCTCCCTATCGCCTTCGCCAATGATTTTTGCAATCAACGCACTGCCGCCTGTGCCGAACAGAAATCCCACGCAACCCAAAATCATGAGATACGGCATAATAAAGTTGACCGCCGTAAACGCGCCCTTACCCACGAAATTGGATACGAAAAAGCCGTCTGCCACGCCGTATATAGAGGTAAATACGAGCATAATTATAGACGGAAGGGTGAATTTAAGCAGTTTTTTGAAGTTAAAATGCTCGGATAGCTTTATCATAAAATAACTTTGCCGCCAAAAAAATAAGCCCCGCAAAAGCGGGGCGATTTGAATTTTACTTGTTTTTCTGTGCGTTTGCGAGAATGTCCGCCATTGAGATGCCGACGGAAGAGCTGTCAGACCAATCGGAGAACTCATCGTCGTTGATTCTTCTCGGCGCCCTTGAGTGTCTCTCGCTCCTTTCGCCCTCTTCATTTTCGGACTTATGAGACTTTCTCCTCTCGCCCTCGGGCAGAAGAGCCTTAATTGAGAGGTTCATCTTTCTGCTTTCGGGGTCGATAGCCATAATCTTGGCGTCAACTTCGTCGCCGACGTTGAGAACGGACGCAGGAGTTTCAATCCTGTCGTTGCTTATCTGCGAAACGTGAACGAGACCGTCAATGCCCTTTTCAACTTCGACAAATGCTCCGAAGGGAACAATCCTTACAACCTTTCCGTGAATAACTTCGCCGACGGCATACTTTTCGCTCACAAGGTCCCAAGGCTGGGGCTGAAGCTGTTTGTAGCCTATTGACACCTTTTTATTTTCAGTATCTATCTTGAGTACTTTGAAATTATATACTTTGCCGATTTCGAGAACGTCGGTCACAGCGTCAACGCCCGTCCAGCTCAAATCGGAAATGTGCGCGAGGCAGTCAAATCCGTTGACAGATACGAATGCGCCGAAGCCCGTAACGCGCTCAACCTTGCCCTCGACGATATCGCCGACAGCGATGTTTGCAAAGAATTCTTCCTCCCTTGCGGCTTTTGCGGCTTCCTTTGCGTCGCGCTCTTCCTGAAGAATGACGCGCTGGGATGCAATAATTTCCTTCTTACCCGTCTTTTTGATCTCAATTGCGCGCAGTCTTAAAGGCTTGCCCACATATTTTGTTAGGTCCTTGACATATCCGGGGCGTATCTCCTTTGCGGGGACAAATACCTGATAGGTGCCCAAAGTAGAGACAAGTCCGCCCTTATTGGAACCGCTGCATACGACCGAAAACTCTTTGCCCGCCTCAATGTCGGCGCTTAAAGCTTCTTCCTGCTGCAATACCTTTATCATTTTCTGAGAAAGCTTTAATGCAGGCTTAAGCTCTACGACAAGCAATTCGATAGTATCGCCTATTTTATCGACGTAGTCTGCCGCGCTGTAATTTTCGCAGTCAAGCTCGTCTTTGCTCAAAGCAATTTCTTTCTTCGAGTAAGGCAAAAGAATCTGAAGACCGTCGTCCGTAGCCTGTGATATGGTCGCGGTCACGATCTGACCCTTTTTAAACTTCGACTCGCTGTCAATTTTATCGACAACGTCCTTCATGACGTCTGCCGATTTAACTTCTGTGTTTTCTGCCATCTTTAAGAGAACCTCCCGGGTTTGCGCATTCGGGGTTGAAGCCCCTGAAACAATACCTACACTTTTAAATTTTTTTATTTCGGATAAATCCAGATCGGCGGGATTGGAGAGCCTGAAAACGTTTGCGCAGTTCTTTTTTGCGAGTTCGTACAATTTGTTGGTGTTACTGCTGTTCAGACCGCCGACAACAAGTATTGCTTCGCATCGCTTTGAAAGTTCTTCGACTTCCTTTTGCCGTTCTATAGTAGTATAACAAATAGTCTTGAAAACAGCAACTGTTTTTTCACAGACTTTTTTAATATTTTTTATTATTTTTTCAAATTTTTCGGCTGAAAACGTGGTCTGGCACACAACGCACAGCTCTTTTAAGGCTATATCGTCGGGAATGGCGTCGGGATCGCTCAATATAGTCGCCGTCCTGTCGCACCACCCCTGCAAGCCCGTGACCTCCGGGTGATCTTTTTCGCCAACTATGACAATGTGCTTGCCGAGGGAGTACTGTTCCTTAACTATTTTTTGTGTGCGCTTGACGAAGCCGCAGGTGCAGTCGACGACTTTTATATTGCGTTCGCGGCAGATATCGTAAAAATTTTCGGGAACTCCGTGCGAACGGAAAACGACCGTGCTGCCGTCGGGGATTTCATCGAGAGATTCCACCACCTTCAAGCCGCGGTCGTTTATGGATTTGACCACCTCGGAATTATGAATTATTTCACCGAGGACATAGGCGTTTTTCGGGTCGAGACTCATTGCCGTATCCACGGCATATCTGACGCCGACGCAAAACCCGCTGTTTTTTGCAACAATAACTTCCATTCAGACCTTTTTCTTCTTCTTTTTAGTCAATTTTTCCTTCAATTCAAGGTACATTTCAAGTAAAACTTGCTTTATCTTTTCGTCTGCGGCATTCACGTCCTCTTCGTCAAGCTTTTTGCCGTAAAACTCCGAAAGTTCGAAAGGTTCGCCGTAATAATAATAATTACGTCTGAAAAAGCGCATTTTTTTGACTTGAACCATGGGGATTATCGGCGTTTGCGTCTTTATGGCGATTGCCGACGCCCCGCTCTTGAAAGGCAAAAAGATATCATTGGATTTATTGCGCGTGCCCTCGGGGAATACGCATACAAATTCGCCGTTTTTTATATATCGCATTGCCTGCATAAGGGCGCGGACGTCGCTGCCGTCCCTGTTGACGACGATACAGTCGCACTTCTTCAAAAACCAACGCCCTAACCTCTTTGATTGAAGTTCCTTTTTTGCCATGAAATGAACGACCCTGTCGGTACAAATCGCCGCGGGAATTACGTCGAGGACGCTTAAGTGATTGCCCACGATTATATACGACCTGTCCGTGTACTTCTCGGTATGACCGAATTTCTTTTCGGGCAACAAAAACCAATGCACACACGCATAGAGTCGGCGCATAAATCTGAACCATTTTTGCGTTTTTGTTAGCTTTTTCTTGCGCTTTTTGCCCTTTTCGGGCTCGTTTTGCGCGTTTAAAGCCGTGTTTTCCGACTGCGTTTGGGGCTTATTTTCTTCAACGCTTTCAGTTGTCTGCTCCTTTTCGGCAGTTTTTTCATTATCTTCTATCATATTTTTTCCTGTATTGATTTCAATATTAGGTCGGCAACCTCGTCGGGCGTCATCTTTGAAGTATCTACAAATACAGCGTCCTTAGCCCTTTTGAGGGGCGCCGATTTTCGCGTTTCGTCCTGATTGTCCCGTGCGACAATATCTTTAAGAACGTCGTCAAGCGATGTCTTGAAACCCTTTATAACCAATTCCTTATATCTTCTGTCGGCGCGGACTTCGGGCGAAGCCGTGACGAAAAATTTGAATTTGCAGTCGGGCAGAACGTTGGTGCCGATATCCCTTCCGTCGAGAACGCACGAGTGCGCTTTTGCTATCTGCCGTTGCAGGCTGACCATTTTTTCACGTACGAAAGGATAAGCCGAAACTGTCGAAGCAAGCATTGAAATTTCGGGGCTTCTGATTAATTCGGACACGTCCTCTCCGTCAAGCATTGTCGACTGCGCTCCGCCGCGATACTCGACTTTGATATCGATTTTATCGATAATTTTTTTGATTTCGGGTTCGTTTTCGACCGAAACGCCGCTCATTTTGCACTTCAAAGCGCATGCGCGATACATTGCGCCTGTGTCGAGATACAAAATATCAAGCTTTTTGGCAATCATCTTCGCCACGGTGCTTTTTCCGCTGCCCGCGGGCCCGTCAATGGCAACGTTGATAATTGACGAAATATCCTTGCGAAGAACTGTCGCGCCGTTAAGATAGACGTGCACGGGCTTTTTGTCGCTTTCGGCAAGCACCATGACCCTTATGCACTTTTGAAGTGCGCCCAAAATCTCGGGCTCCTGCGAGCAGAAGAGAGCCGACGAATAAAATCCCGCTTCTCTCGCCGCCTTCGCGGGATTGCACGACTTCAAATCGGACGTAATTGTAAACATTGTGCAGACGATTTTGTCTGCGTCAAGCCCGTTTTTGTCGCGAATCTGCGTCATCATTTCGCCGACAGCATATTTAATTTGTTGCTCGCAGTCCTTTTCGACTGTGGTTGCGCCCCTGATTGCAATCATAAACTTATCCTTTGGTTTTCGGTTAAAACAATATATTTATTCGGGTTTAATGGAGTTTCCCGCGGCAAAGCCCGTTGAAAAGGCGATTTGCAGATTAAATCCGCCCGTGAAGGCGTCTATATCGAGCACTTCACCGCAAAAATACAGCCCTTTGATGAGCTTGCTCTCCATGGTTTTGGGGTTGATTTGCTTTACGTCAACCCCGCCGCAAGTTATTACGCTCTCGGTGTACGGTCTTAAACCCGATACAAGAATATCAAAATTTTTAATTGTTGTCAATATGGCGGCGCGCTCTGATTTTGTAATTGAATAGACCTTTTTATATTGATTAATGCCGCATTTTTTGAGAATTTCACCGATAATTGCCGCAGGAAGCAGCTTTTTGAGACAATTTTGTATGTCTTGATTCTTGCTCTCTTCAAAGTCTCTCAAAATTCTCTTATCGAGTTTTTCGAAATCGAGAGCGGGCTTTAAGTCAACCGAAAGTCGAACCTCGGACAAATCGAGCCTGTTGATTAGGCTCGAAGCCGACAAAATCATAGGACCAGAAATGCCGAAATGGGTAAACAGCATTTCCCCGAAAAATCCGCCTACTTTTTTATTCCTATAATATATTGTAAGTCCGACGTTTTTTAAAGAAAGCCCTTGCAATGCGGCAATGTCCAACCCCTTTGTTTCAAGACCGCAGAGACCCTGAACGGTCGGAATTACGTTGTGGCCGCAATCTTTCGCGAATTTATATCCGTCGCCCGTGGAGCCTGTCGAGGGATAACTCAATCCGCCCGTACAGACGATGACTTTATCAAAGTTATAAGTTGATTTTTCAGTTGTTATGTGTGATATAGTACTATGTAAAATACCTAATTTAAGAACTTTTTCGTTAAATTTAAAGGTTACGCCGCATTTAAGGCAGCAATTTTCAAGGCACTTGGTGACGTCGCTCGCCTTGTCAGATTGCGGAAAAACTCTCGCCCCGCGCTCGGTTTTAAGCTTTAATCCGTTCTCCTCGAAAAAATTAATCGTGTCATTGGGGCTGAATGAATAGATTGCGCCCGTCATAAATTTTGAGTTTGACACAACGTTTTCAAGGAAGGTGCGCTCGTCACAGGCATGGGTTAGGTTGCACCTCCCCTTGCCCGTTATATATATCTTCTTGCCGCACTTTTCATTTTTTTCGAATACGGTGACGCGGTTTCCGTTCTTTGCGGCGGCGTATGCAGCCATAAGCCCAGCCGCGCCCGCACCGATTATCGCAACGTCCATAATTAAACCTTACGGCGTGAACTTGCGCTCACGCCGTCAATAATTTTATACGGGATAGACCCTGTCGGGGTTTTTAGCCATGTCGCTGTCAACGCCCGTTTTCTGCGCCTTGCGCCATTTGAAGAAGTTAGTCGAAACTTCGGGGAAGAGCGCATACGAAAGAACGTCCTCTTCCTGTTCGTAAAAGCCCATCTCCTTTACCTTATTCGTGAGCTCTTCAAACTCGTCGCTCAAAAGGTCCGCGGGGCGGCAGGTTATAATTTGCTCGCCGTTCGCCGTGCAGAGCTTAACTACTTCCTCGTTCTTTTCGCCCGCAACTGCGCCGTATTTGCCCAAAATCATGTCCTTAAACTGTGCGGTTATGGTCTTATATCTGCCCAAAAGCACGTTCCAAACTGACTGTGTGCCGACTATCTGACTTGAAGGCGTTACAAGCGGCGGATATCCGCAATCTTTCCTCACCTTGGGCACTTCGGCAAGGCACTCTGTCAATTTGTCCTCTTTGCCCGCCTGTTTCAACTGGTTCATAAGGTTTGAAAGCATGCCGCCCGGCACCTGATAGAGCAGTGTATTTATATCTATTGAGCGCACCTTGGGGTTGAGGAAGCCGTCTTTTTCAAGTCGTGCCGCCACCTTTTTGAAGTGATTTACGGCGGGAAGAAGTTTTTCAATATCAATCCCCGTATCGTAAGGAGTACCCTTCAACGCCGCGACGAGCGGTTCGGTCGCGGGGTTTGAAGTGCCGTTTCCGAGGGGCGAAAGTGCGCAGTCAACGATATCGACGCCCGCTTGAATTGCCATAAGGTTTATCATGTCGCCCGTGCCCGTCGTGTTGTGGGTGTGCAGATGCACTTTTGTCTCGGGGCGAAGCTCGGCTTTAAGCTGTTTTACAAGGTCGTAAGCAGTGAACGGCAACAACAGGTTTGCCATATCCTTAATACAGATATTGTCCGCACCCATGTCCTCGAGCTGTTTTGCGAATTTGACGAAGTATTCCGTCGTATGCACGGGGCTTGTCGTGTACGAAATTGCGCACTCGCACACGCATTTGCCGCCTTTGCCGTACTTTTTGATGGCGTTTACAGACGCTTCAAGGTTTCTCGGGTCGTTGAGGGCGTCGAAAAGCCTTATTACTCCCACGCCGTTTTCAATCGACTTTTCGACGAATTTTTCAACCACGTCGTCGGCATAGTGCCTGTATCCGAGCAAGTTCTGCCCACGCAAAAGCATCTGAATGGGCGTCTTTTTGAGGTGCTTTTTGAGATTTCTCAATCTATCCCAAGGATCTTCGTTGAGGAAACGTAAGCAGGAATCGAACGTCGCCCCGCCCCACGCTTCGAGCGAGTAGTAACCGATATCGTCCAAAAGGTCGAGCATCGGCTCCATTTCTTCGAATTTCATTCTCGTTGCGGCGTGCGATTGGTGCGCGTCGCGTAAGATTGTATCGGTAATCAAAACTTTTTTAGCTTGCATATTTTATCTCCGTTAAGCTGCCATTGAACTTAAAGCCGCCGAAATCGCGGTTCCGTCTACATATCCGCCGAAGCATGCCAACAGTACGCCCGCCGCTATCGCCGAGCCGATAACTCCCGCAACGTTGGGACCCATTGCATGCATAAGAAGGTGATTTTGCGGGTCGTATTGTCTGCCGACGTCCTCCGAAATTCTCGCCGCCATCGGCACTGCTGAAACTCCCGCGGAACCTATGAGCGGGTTTATCTTGCCCTTGGTCACCTTGCACATAACCTTTGCGACGAGCAGTCCGCCCACCGTTCCCATTATGAATGCAAACAGACCTATTGCAATAATTAGCAACGTGTCAACGCTTAAGAACAGCTCTCCCTTTGCCTTGCAACCGACCGCAACGCCGAGGAAGATTGTAACAGTATTCATCAACCCGTTCTGCGCCTGCGTCGAAAGCCTGTCAACGACGCCCGATTCCTTCAATAGATTCCCGAGCATTAGCATGCCCAAAAGCGCAATCGAATCGGGCAAAATTATGCCCATAACCAAGGTTACGACTATCGGGAAAAGTATTTTTTCGAGCTTTGAGACCTGACGGAGGGGCTTCATCCTTATCATCCTCTCCTTTTTGGTCGTCAAAAGTTTCATTAAAGGTTTTTGTATTATAGGTATCAGCGCCATGTACGAATAGGCAGCAATGGCAATCATAGGCAGCAAATCAGACGATAATTTTGTTGTGACAAGTATCGCCGTCGGCCCGTCCGCACCGCCTATTATGGCGATTGCCGCCGCCGCCGCAACCGAGAAGCCGCTGAATATCGCGAGAATGAAAGCGATAAATATGCCGAGCTGTGCGCCCGCGCCGATAAGCATGCTCTTGGGGTTTGCGATAAGCGGTCCGAAATCGGTCATCGCACCTATGCCGAGGAAGATGAGCGGCGGATAGATAACTTTATCTACTCCGAAATACAGATACCACAAAAGCCCCCGCGTCTCGGGATAAACGGCGTCATAGTCGTTATTGCCTTCGGGGTGACTGCCCCAAAGCACATGTTCCGCGCCCGGAATATTTATAAGGAACATACCGAACGCTATAGGCAGAAGCAACATCGGCTCAAACTTTTTGACGATGGCAAGGTACATCAGCACGAACGATATCAAAATCATTACGTAATTTTGCCAACTTCCCTGCATAAAGCCCATCTCTTCAAACAGGTTGCCGAATATTCCGCCAAAGTCTACCGCAAGTAAACTTTGCATAACTCCTCCGATCAGCTAATCACCGCAAGCGTGGCATTGGTTTCAACGTTTGCGCCTTTCGTAACGCTTAAGGTTATTTTTCCGTCGCAGGGCGCGGTAATTTCATTGTCCATCTTCATTGCTTCGAGCACGATTATGGGCTGGTCCTTTTTGACAGCCGCTCCGTCCGCAACGAGGATATTTTTAATTAATCCGGGGAAGGGCGACAAAACCTTTTCTCCCTTGGTATTTGCCGCTATGGGCGTATCGGTTTTGACCTGTTTTGCAACGGGCACTGCGCGGGGCGTATCTTCCGTTCCGCCAACCTCCTCGACGGCTACCTGATAGCTCTTTCCGTCTATCGTTACAACAAAATTACGCATAATCTATCTCCTTAAATCCTCTTTATTCTCTTGACTTTAAATTCGCAATGGGGTTTTTCTTCGACGTAATACGCCATGATTGCCGCCACTATCGCCGCCTTGACCTCGTCGGGAATGTCGCCGCCGTCCTCAGAAACCGTCAAATCCTTAGCCGCTTCGGATGTTTGCTGATCGGCAGGCTTTTCCTTGCGCTCCTTCCTCTTCTCGAAAAATTCGCTTATAGCCGCCAAATTATTCGTCTTTCTCATTATAAAGCCTATTAGCCAAATAATGCCGATTATTATGACAATGCCCGCAAAGACAATCAAAAACCCGATTAAGGCATACACGAAAGGCTCGCCCGCGTTTGAAAAATAATAATTATTTGGATTTTGGTCTCCCGTTCCGGGCAGAATATCCAAAAGAGAGTTCAGCATCTTTTCCTCACTTCAAAAGCATCTGCAACGACGCCGTCAGATACTTTTTGACAAATGCAGGTTGAATTATATTGTCGATATATCCGCCCTTTGCCGCGTTTACGGGGTCGGAATTCTCGTCGGCGTACTTTAAAATTAGTTTATCCTTATCTGCTTTTTGACCTTCAAACTCTATTTCCGCGCCCTGAACGCCGTCAAAAAGCGCGATTTTTGCGCTTGCAAAGGCATAACTGTAATCATATCCCATCGACTTTGCGGCAAAAAGAGTGTAGCCAAGCCCGATTGCCTTTCCGTACACAACCGAAATTTTAGCCGCGTCGATACAGTCGAGCACGTTGACGTATTCGCCAATCTCCTTTATCACAAGGCTGTCGTTGACTTCAAGCGACGACTCAATGCCGAGCGCGTTGACAAAGGTGACATAGGGCAAACCGTACCAACTTGCAAGTTCGGCGAAGTCCTTAAGTTTTCTTATATTGCCTGCATTGAGTTTAACTCCGTCTCCGTCGGCAAATATCGCAGCGGCGATTGCAATGCCGCCCACCCTTGCGAGATAGCACTTGATTTCGGGATAATACGACGCGCCGACCTCAATCGCCGTGTCCTTATCGAAAACTTTTATAAGCGAATTTGCGGTAACTTTTTTGTCAAGTTCGGGCAAATCCTCATTAATTTCGTCGCTGTCAATGACGGCAACCGAGAGAATTTCGTTTATTTCGGAGATACTCTTTCTGATTTCCGAAAGGTTTTTGACATTAAACGAAACAAAATTGGCATGCGCAAGACCCTTTGCCCCTCCCACGTCTTTTTTGGGAAGATTTTTGCCGTCTGCCGCGGAAATTACGAGGGGGCTGTTGGGTGCAAGTGCGCTCTTGCCATCGACAAAATAAGTAAAATCGCAAAGACCAGCCAAAAGCGAAATCTGTCCGTAGACCTCGCCGTTGACGATTAAATATTGAGTGACGCTGCCCTTAAGCTGAGCCGAACGGAGAATGAGCGACGCAAGCCCTTCAAGAACGTTGACTCCCTCGCCTATTCTCACGCCGAGAGACGACAGCATCCAAATGACGGGCGTCGAAGATTTTTCCGCCTGTTCAAGGCACTTTTCAATCTTCTCGCAATTGGCTTTGCTGACGCCGCCCGAAAGCACTGCGGCGTTTTGCGCAACGATATAAAAGGGATAGTCGCATATTGTGGCAAAACCCGTCACAACGCCCTCTCCCTGCGCTCCGTCGCCGTAAAATTCGCTTTCGGAAAAACTGTAACAGGAAAGCTCGACAAAACTGTCCTCATCGACAAGGGCGGCGATATCCGCGCGCACCTCCTTGCCTGCCTCCAATAACTTTTGCTTACGCTTTTGCAATAAGCTTATTTTATCCATAAAATGCTCCTGAAATGCCAAATTTTCCTCATATATCATTTTATCAAAAATGTAAGTAAATGCAAGCTTAATTTACTAAAAAAAAGACAAAAAATTTTTTTGTTTTTAATAAACAAAAAAAGATGACATTGCGTCACCTTTTATTCAGATTTAATTTATCCTTTAAAAATCCGTCAATTTGGTCGGAGTACTTCAAAACAAGCTTGAAGGAAATCAAAATCAGCACGAGAAGGGATAGCCAAATCATTATCCCCCACCACGTGTTGAAGGGAATCAATTCGAAGGAATATGACGTTGAAACGACCGAAATTGCCCTTGTAATCACGATCATTACAATAAAAAATCTGTCGGTCATCGAAGAAAGCCCCGCCACGAAACATAAAACGTCGTCTGGAAAGAGCGGCAGCAAGAACATAATAGATAAAATCAAATAATCCTTGCCTTTGAGTTTTTCAAGCCACTTGTCTATTGAATCCTTGCCCGCAATCCAACACGCCGCCTTATAGCCAATCTTTCTTCCGACGTAAAAAGCGACAATGGAGCCGAGTAAAATGCCGATAAACGAGTAGACAGCACATTTTAATGGTCCGAACATGGCGACACCAACTCCCACCGCCACCGACCCGGGGACGGGAAGAAGCACGACTTGCAAAAAGCAAAAGGCAATGTAAATGAGCGCCGCCATGCTCCCCGTCTGCGAAATATAGTCTCTCAGCCCCTCCACGCTGTTGATTTTGGCAATTAAGCCCGTCGCGCAGAGGGCAAAGAAAACGACTGCGCATATATCAACAAATACAAGCGAGCAAATAATCAGTCTGAAAGCCGTCTGTTTTTTAAAAATATAGAAAAGCACACCCGCAATAACCGCCGCGCCGCAAACGGCGAAAGAAATCCAAAATAACAGGTCGAAGTGCTCGCTTATAAATTGGAGGTTTTTATATGCAAGACCGTACGCAATAAAAAGAAAGGCAACCGCACCGAAAAGTACAACTGCCAAAATGTTAACAGTGTGTTTTAAAACCTCGAAAAATTTCATTGACACTATTATTATATTTAATTCAGATAGTTTTATAATTATGTAAACTGCCAAAAAGTTTGAAAATTTTGGTTCAAATGGCTTAAATTTTAAAATTTTTAACGGCGTCGGTGGCGAGTTTGTCGCAAATGTTATTATATTCGTCATCGGCGTGACCCTTTACTTTTTTGAATGAAATTTTATGTATTTTGGCAAGCGAAAGCAATTCGCGCCACAAATCCTCGTTCTGAACGGGTTTATTGTCGGCGCGTTTGAAGCCGTTTTGTTCCCAGCCGTACACCCAGCCGTTGGCAAAAGCGTTGACCGTATATGCGGAATCGCTGTAAATTTCCACTTCGCAGGGCTCTTTCAGGCAATTTAAACCCGCTATTACGGCGGTCATCTCCATCCTGTTGTTGGTTGTCGATTGCTCCGCCCCCGAAAGCCGCTTTTCCGCCTTTCCGTATCTGAGCACAAAACCCCAACCGCCCACACCGGGATTGCCCGAACATGCGCCGTCGGTATACAAAATCACCTTTTTCATTTCTCTGAAAGCTCTTTGGCGCGCTTTACGCATGCGTCAACCGCAGCCGAAACAGTTTGATACAGGTTGCCGTCCTGCAAAACTTTGACCGCCTCGATTGTTGTTCCGCCCTTACTGCACACCCTCTGAATGAGTTCGGGAAGGGTTTGCTCGTCCGATCTCACCATTTCCGCGGCGCCGAGAACGGTCTCGACGGCGAGGATTTTGGCTTCATCCTTGGTAAGTCCTTGCTTTACGCCCGCGTCTACAAGAGAGTCTATAAACATAAATACATACGCGGGTCCGCTGCCGCTAATGCCCGTAACGGCATCCATTTTGCCCTCATTTATGCTTAAAACCGTCGCACAACTGCCGAAAATATTGGTTATGAAGTCGGTATCGTCGGTAGAATTGTTGTAATCAGACATATCGATTCCCACCATTCCGCTGCCAATACTGCAGGGAAGATTGGGCATACAGCGGGCTACCTTGACCATGGAAAGCCCAAAGCTGTTTTTAATGGTATTTTTTCTCACCCCAGCCATAATTGATATGACCTTATCGGGCTTAAAACCGCCCAAACTTGCCACAACTTCGGCAAAATTCTGCGGCTTTACGGCAAAAAGCACAAATTCGCTGTTTTCGGCGACATACCTATTGTCGCAAAAAGTATTTACGCCGAGATAGTCCACTTCCTTCAGATTTTCCTCGGAAATGTCGCTGACAGCAATCTTCCTTTCGCTTAAAAATTCGGACAGCACCACGCCTTTTAAGATAGCGCGCGCCATAAATCCGCAGCCGATAACGCCCAATTTAAACTTCTTTTTCATAAAATAATCTCCGAAAAACAGTTGACTAAATGAATTTTATATAATATAATCATTTTGTTTTTGAATTTAGGGGAGTAGCTCAATGGTAGAGTCGCGGTCTCCAAAACCGTTGGTTGCATGTTCGAGTCGTGTCTCCCCTGCCAGACGTTCCGATTATATCGGAACGTTTTTTTGTCGTATTTTTGCTCATTTAAGCCAAAATGCAATGTACTATGCGTGACATAAATTCGCTGTTTTATACCTTAACCTCGCCCTTTTGACCGAGTACTCCGCCGTTCTCATTCAAAATTGGGTCGACTTCGTTTTGAATAAATTCGACCACTTGCGACGGCGCTCTGCCTATAAATTTCTTTGCGTCGAGAATTTCGTTAAGTTTTGAGTGGACGGGCTTAAACATATCGTCCGCCTTAATCAGTTCAATCAGATTATTCTCTTTGCCCTCTTCCTTTACGTTTCTTCCCGCTTCCATGGACAGCACTCTTATTCTTTCATGCAGTTCCTGCCTGTTGCCGCCCGCTTTGACGCATTCCATCATTATGTTTTCGGTCGCCATAAAGGGCAACTCGGCGGCAATGTGCTTTGCAATGACCTTTTCGTAAACGACGAGATTTTCCGATACATTCATATAGATATTTAATATTCCGTCCAGCGCGAGGAACGCCTGCGCTATCACTATCCTTCTGTTTGCCGAGTCGTCAAGCGTCCTCTCAAACCATTGGGTGCCCGCCGTAATCGCGCAGTTAGTCGGAAGTGATATTACATATCTTGCAAGCGAGCCTATCCTCTCACTGCGCATGGGGTTGCGCTTGTACGCCATCGCCGAAGAACCTATTTGTGATTTCTCGAATGGCTCCTCAATTTCTTTCATATTCTGTAAAATTCTTATGTCGTTTGAAAATTTATATGCGCTTTGAGCTATCTGCGACAGCACGCAGAGCATATTGTAATCAAATTTTCTCGGATAGGTCTGCCCCGTCACGCCGTAAACTTTATCAAAGCCCATCTTCTCGACGACTTTGCTTTCAAGTTCCTTGACTTTGCCCTCGTCGCCCGAGAAAAGCTCCATAAAGCTTGCCTGCGTACCCGTTGTGCCCTTCACGCCGCGAAGTTTGAAGCTGTTTTCGAGGTTGACGAGGTTATGATAATCCATTGTCAAATCCTGCAACCAGAGAGTTGCGCGCTTTCCGACGGTCGTCAGCTGTGCGGGCTGTAAATGGGTAAACCCGAGAGTCGGCAAGTCCTTATATTTCAACGCAAAGTTTTTCAGCTTGTCCATGACGTTGACGAGCTTTTCCTTTATTATCTGAATTGCGTCATAGGCGATTATCAGCTCGGAATTGCAGTCGACGAAGCAGCTCGTCGCGCCGAGGTGAATTATTGGCATCGCCTTCTTTGCTTGACTGCCAAAGGCTTTGACGTGTGCCATGACGTCGTGCCTCACCTCCCGCTCGAACTTTTCCGCCAAGTCGAAGTTAATATCTTCGGCGTATTTTTTCATCTCGTCGACCTGCTCTTTAGTCACGTTGAGCCCCAGCTCCATTTCGGACTCGGCAAGGGCGATCCACAGCTTGCGCCACAGCTTAAAGCGCTTCTCGTCGGAAAAGTTTTCCGCCATTTTCCTGCTCGCATAGCGAGTTATCAAGGGGTTCTGATAGACCGAATTATCCATTTTTATCTCCGTTTAGTCAGTTTTTGATGGGTTTGGGGTAATCGACGCCGAACGTTTCGACCGTCACTTTCTTCATTATCTGCGGCTCTCTGGGTTTGTCGTACCAATCTGTTTTAACCGCCGCCACCCTGTCAACGACGTCCATTCCCTCAATCACTTTGCCGAATGCGGCGTATTGCCCGTCGAGGTGCGCGGCGTTCTGGTGCATTATAAAGAACTGCGACCCCGCCGAATCGGGCGCCATAGCCCGCGCCATAGAAAGTACGCCACGGGTGTGCTTTATGTCGTTCTGCTTAAATCCGTTCATTGCAAACTCGCCCTTTATGGTGTAGCCCGGTCCGCCCGTGCCCTTGCCTGCGGGGTCTCCGCCCTGAATCATAAAGCCGGGGATCACGCGGTGAAAAATAAGCCCGTCGTAAAAGCCGCTCTTTGCAAGGTCGATAAAATTATTGACGGTGTTGGGCGCCTTGTCGGGGTAGAGCTCGGCAACAATCTTGCCGCCGCCCTCCATTTCAATCGTAATTTGGGGATTTTTCATGATTTCTCCTTATAAATCGCTGTATTTTTCGAGCTTCACGCCCGCTTCTTCAAATAATTGAAGAGAGAAATTATCGGGATAGCCCTCCTTATAGACGACGCGGCTGATACCCGAATTGATTATGATTTTTGCGCATATGACGCACGGCTGGTGCGTGCAGTATAGCGTGCACCCCTCAACGCTGCACCCCACCCTTGCCGCCTGAATTATGGCGTTCTGCTCGGCGTGGACGGCATAGCATATTTCCTGCATGGTACCGCTCTGAATGTTCAGTTTCTTTCTCAGACATTCCTTTTTGTCGACGCAGCTCTGAATACCCTGCGGTGCGCCGTTGTAGCCCGTGGCAATGACGCGCTTGTTCTTGACAATCACCGCGCCGACGTGCCTGTTTTCCTGAAAACAGCTCGACCAGCTGCCTATCTGTTCGGTCATTTCCATGAAGCGCTTATCCCATTTATCCATAAGATACCTCTCAACCTTTTCCATTGTAGCATAATCAATGCAAAATTGCAATTTTTTAACTTCTTATTGTTTGAATTTATTTCGCATAGTTTATAAAATAAACGTGACAAAAAAGATTTTTCAGGAGGATTTTATTAAATGACCATCAAGCCTTTGTTCGACAAAGTTGTTGTCGAAGGTCTTAAAGCCGAAGAAAAGACCAAAAGCGGTCTCTATCTTACCGCCGCATCTCAGGAAAAGCCCGCTACCTGCGTGGTAGTTGCGGTAGGTCCCGGCGGAATTGTCGACGGCAAGGAAGTCAAAATGCAGGTTAAAGTGGGCGACAAGGTCCTGCTCTCCAAGTACAGCGGCACCGAAGTCAAGGTTGACGAAAAGGAATATACGATCATCCGCCAGAGCGACATCTTGGCGATAGTCGAATAATTTTAAGGAGATAAATTATGGCTAAACAAATCAAATACGGCGACGAAGCGAGAAAAGCCCTCGAAAAGGGCGTAAACGTCATAGCGGACACGGTAAAAATCACCCTCGGTCCCAAGGGCAGGAACGTTGTTCTCGATAAAAAATACGGCGCGCCCCTCATCACCAACGACGGCGTGACCATCGCAAAGGAAATCGAGCTTGAAGATCCCTTCGAAAACATGGGCGCACAGCTCGTAAAGGAAGTTTCGACAAAGACCAACGACGTCGCGGGCGACGGCACCACCACCGCCATGGTTCTGGCACAGGCTATAATCCGCGAGGGACTCAAAAACCTTGCGGCGGGCGCAAACCCCATAATTTTAAAAAAGGGTATAGCTTCTGCGGTCGACGTTGCGGTCGAAAAAATTCAGTCAATATCCAAGCCCGTTGAAAACAAACTTGCCATTTCGCAGGTTGCGTCCATTTCGGCAGGCGACGAAAAGATAGGCGAACTCATCGCCAACGCAATGGAAATCGTCGGCAAGGACGGCGTCATAACCGTTGAAGAGGGCAAGACAATGAACACAGAGCTCACCACCGTCGAGGGCATGCAGTTCGACAGGGGCTACGCCTCCGCCTACATGGTCACCAACACCGACAAAATGGAAGCCGTTCTCGACAACCCCTACATTCTCATCACCGACAAAAAGATTTCCTCCCTTCAGGAGATTTTGCCCGTCATCGAGCCCATCGCACAGCAGGGTGCAAGGCTTTTGATTATTGCCGAGGACGTCGAGGGCGACGCACTTGCCGCACTCATCGTCAACAAGTTGAAGGGCGTTTTGAACTGCGTTGCGGTCAAAGCCCCCGGCTTCGGCGACAGAAGAAAGGCTATGCTTGAAGATATCGCAGTCCTCACGGGCGGCACGGTCGTCTCCTCCGACCTCGGTTACGAGTTCAAGGACGTGACCACCGATATGCTCGGCAGAGCCGCACAGGTCAAGGTCGACAAGGACAATACGACTATTATAAACGGCTCGGGCGACGGCGAGGCGATAAAGTCGCGCGTCAACTCCATAAAGGCGCAGATTGCCGAAACAACGTCCGATTATGACAGGGAAAAACTTCAGGAGCGCCTCGCAAAACTCGCGGGCGGCGTTGCCGTGATAAACGTCGGCGCGGCGACCGAAGTTGAAATGAAGGAAAAGAAGCTCCGCATAGAGGACGCGCTCGCGGCGACGAGGGCGGCTGTCGAAGAGGGAATCGTTCCCGGCGGCGGCGTTGCACTCCTCTCCACCATTCCCGAACTTACAAAACTCGTCAAGTCGCTTGAAGGCGACGAAAAGACGGGCGCAACCATCGTCTTGAAGGCAATTGAGGAGCCCATCCGCCAGATCGCCAAGAACGCGGGCTTCGACGGCTCCGTCATCGTCAACAATATCGTCAACGCGAAAAAGGCGAATTACGGCTTTGACGCCCTCAAAAATAAGTACACCGACATGGTTGCAAGCGGCATAATCGACCCGACAAAGGTCGCGCGCTCCGTTCTTCAGAACGCGGCTTCGGTTGCGGCAACCCTGCTCACCACCGAGAGCATTGTGACCGACATTCCCACCCCTCCCGCTGCACCCGCAGCGCCTATGGGCGGCGACATGGGCGGTATGTATTGATAAAAAACCAAATTTAATGTCAAACCAAGCGGGAGCTCCTCAACGAGCCCCCGCTTTTCATTCCGCTGAACGCTACAAAAGCGTTTTATCACACAGTCCCTAACCCCCGTCCACTCCTGTCATCCTGCGCATATCAAGAAATCCACCGTCCACTCCTGTCATCCTGAGCGGAGCGCGGCGTTTACGCCGCGCAAAGCCGAAGGATCCCATCGGGTATGCGGTTACTATTCCTAAATATTTTTGCCTTATTATCACCTTCCTACTTTTTAATGAGAAAATTGCGCACACCACGAAGATGTGCGCAAGAATAGTTTTTAAATTAATTTTTTATCACTATTATTTTAATTTTCTATTTTAGTGACAAAGTTTCCACTGAACATTTCAGATTTTTGATTTATCACTACATAATTTCCTTCTATTCCAAGGTTTGTAACGTATTCATTATCGTCAGATGACTTTTGGACTCTTACAGTGAATTCATTTACACCTTTATCGGTTATCTCCGCGACCTTAAATTCTCTAGCTTGGTTTATTCCGCCTACTCCATCGGTTGCAGCTCCGTTATCAATGAAAAGTCGTGTTGACCCTTCAGTCAAATTGTGTTCGCAAGCCCCAAAGATTGCTTCTACTAACGAATCTCTTGTACCTTGAATCGATTTGGTATAACCAAAATTATAATCTCTATTATAGTTAGAAGCGGTTGATTTACTAATAGTTTCATTGATATTGTCTTTTGTAAGATTTTTTACATCTATTGAACTTGCAAGAGTGATAGTTCCAATTCCATAAACATAGTTGTCAGTTCCGCTTTCATAAGTCGCTGCAAATTTAATTTGATTGATTTGGTCACTTTCACCAAGATCCCATTTGGACTCTATCAATTTTTCTGCATTAAAGGCTTTACCAAATACAGTTTTACCAATTTGATTAAGGAATGTGTTGTTTAAAGCGGAGTAAACTGTCTGAGCAACCTCTCCCTTGGTCAGATCTTCAACCTTTTCAATCTTGTCTGTCTCAGGATCTACTGGAGTTACTGGTGTGTCAGGGTCTTTTTCAGGATTGCTAGGGTCGTCAGGATCTTTTTCAGGATTGCTAGGGTCAACAGTAGGAGATTGCTTAAATGTTTCATCTGCAAGGCTATAGCTTGTTGAATAGAGTGTAGCTTGACCGTCTTGTTTTACAGCATAAGTTGCTGTCTCTTCATACGCGAAGACCTTGTTTGGATTGTCAAGATTTTGCATTAAGTTTTCTTTTGTGTTGTTATCAACGATTACCGAGATTTTGCCGGTCTTGTAAACTCCGTCTTTAAGGTATGTGAGTACAAATTCTCTTACATTGCCGCCGAGAGGGGAGAATTCAGATTCAGAGAATACCTTTAAGTCAGCATTCCCGATATTTGCAAGAGCAAACAATTTTGCCGATAAGTCAGCATTTTCCTTATTCTCTTTTGAGTCAAATTCAAAGACCGTCGTCTTTTGTGTAGTATATTGAACGCTTTCTACCGAGCCGCTTACTATATCGTCCAAAACGACCGTCGGTGAAATGTTTGCCGTAACAATATCGATTTTGCGCTTTGTATTGTCAATCTTGTATGTATATACCGCTGTTAAGGTACTTAACTCATTGTTTGAATTTGCACCTATCGAAACGGTTTCGGCGAGCAATTGCTTGTCGGAAGTTAAAGCCGAAAACTTTTCACGATAAAATTCAACCGCCTTGTCAGAATGGTCTTTTATAAAATCCGCAAAGGTTATGGGTTCTGTTCCCTCATCTTCTGACTCATTACCGCCGACGGGAGGGTTTACGTTTGTAGTTTCGTTATCCGAACAAGCAGAAAATGCGAACGCGCCGCTCAATGCAACAAGTGCCGCTAAAATCAAAGTTAAAAGTTTTTTCTTCATGCATTTGCTCCTTTGTGCGGCGAAAAAAAAGTGTGCTCCCGAAAGAGCACACCGCACGGTATCTCTTACGGCTACCACACCTACAAACCTAATCTCGAAAGAAAAAAATTAAATTCAAAAGAGATACACAATGCCAAGATTGTGTAATTCCTCAAGATTAATTCAGTTTGTAAATGTGGTGACTAAAATATATCACGCAAGAGAAAAATTGTCAAGGGTAATGGGTTCAAAAAAAGTTGAAGGCGCGCGCGGAAGTTTTCCGCGCGCGCCCATTCTATATACAATAATTATAAAAGTTTGGTCAAAATGCGTTGCAGGGCGTATTTTCCGTGCTCGTAGGTGAGCCCGCCCTGAAAATAGGCGACATAGGGCGGCTTGACGGGTCCGTCCGCCGAAAGCTCAATTGAGGCTCCCGCAACGAAGGTGCCCGCCGCCATTATGATTTTTTCGTCATAGCCGGGCATATCCCACGGCTCGCAGGTGACAAAGCCGTCCACGGGCGAGCAATACTGCACTTCACGGATGAAATTTATCATTTTTTCTGCGCTGCCGAACTCGATGGCGCGCGTTATGTCGTGCGGGGTCTTGCCGATCTCGGGATAATTTTTATACCCCAGCCCGCTCATTGCGCGCCCTATCAAAAGCGAGCACTTGATTGCCTGCGCAACCGTGTGCGGTGCCATAAACAGCCCCTGATAATAATATTGATAGCCATACGCATACGAGCCGACCTCAAGCCCGATCGACGGCGCGGTCAGCCGCTTGCCTATTTGGTCGATATATTTTTGACCGCCGCAGATATAGCCGCCCGTCGTCGCAAGCCCGCCGCCCGCGTTTTTTATGAGCGAGCCGACGATTATGTCCGCCCCCACTTCCACGGGCTCCTTTATTTCGACGAATTCGCCGTAACAGTTATCGACGAAAATACAGCCCCCAAAGCCGAGCGAGCGCACAAAGGCGCAGACTTCGCCGATTTCCTCGCAGGAAAAGGCGTCGCGAAGCTCATATCCTCGCGACCGCTGAATGTAGACGACTTTGACCGAGCCATCTAATTGCTGTTTTATTTGTTGTAAGTCGAATTTGCCGTCCTTGAGGTCGCAACAGGCGAATTTTACGCCGAAATCCTTTAAACTGCCGCAATTTTCCCCGAAAATGACGCCGCGGATAGTGTCATACGGCATGCCGCTGATACATAAAAGCGTGTCATTGGGGCGCAGCAAGCCGAACAGCGCGACGGTCAGGGCGTGGGTTCCCGACAAAAGATGGGGCGAAACAATGCCCGCCTCGGCTTTAAAGCACCTTGCATAGAGTCTGCCGAGTCCGTCCCTTCCCTCGTCGCCGTAGCCGTAACCCGTCGTGCCGTTGAAGTGCCGCAGGGCGATTTGTTCCTCTCTGAAGGCGTCCAGCACCTTCGCTTGATTGAAATATGCAATTTCGTCGGCAAGCGCAAACTGCCCCTCAAGCGACTTTTCGCATTCCTCAATATATTTTTCTATATCCATTTATATAAGCTCCATTATTACTTTTGCCGTCGCTTCTGCGGGCGGAAGCCAAACGATATCGGGCAATTTTTTGAAAAAAGTTATCTGCCGTTTGGCGTAATGGCGTGTATTTTTCTTAATTATGTCACGCATAGTACTCTCATTATCGCCATTTTTCATACATTGAAGCACTTCTTTGTAGCCGATTGCCTGCATTGATTGGCAATTTTCATCTACCCCGCTACTCAAAAGATTTTTGACTTCCTCAACAAGCCCGCGTTCAAACATATCGTCCACGCGCATATCAATTCTTCTGTACAGCTCATCTCTCGGATAATCTATCGCGATTGCAAGATAGGGATAGCGCGCAATCAATTTATCGTGCTGGTCGGACTTCTTCTTTCCGCTCGCTTCATATATTTCAAGCGCCCTTATCACCCTCTTCGTGTCGTTAACATGTAATTTTACCGCCGTCTCGGGGTCAACAGCTTTTAAAAGCTCAAAAACATACTCTTTCCCGCGAGTTTCAAGCATTTTTGCATACTTTTCCCTTATTTCGGGGTCTGCCGCCGTCTTTCCGTAGCCCAAATCAAACAACAGCGAATTTATATAAAATCCCGTTCCCCCGCAGATTATCGGCGTTTTCCCGCTCGAAATCAGCCTGTCAATCACGGGTTTTGCGGCATTTTCATAGTCATAAACGCTATAACTGTCCTTGGGGTCGGCAACGTCAATCATATGGTGAACTACGCCCCGTCTTTCGCCCTCGTCGGGTTTTGCAGTGCCGATATCCAACCCCTTATAAACGAGTTCGGAGTCCGCCGATATTATTTCCGTATGCAATTTCAGCGCGAGGTCGACCGCAAGCGCCGTTTTGCCCGTCGCGGTCGCGCCGCAGATGACGACAATTTTAGGCACTTACACTATCCTCTTGAACATTTTCTCTATTTCGCGCTTGCTCAGCTTTACGCAGACGGGTCTGCCGTGCGGACATTTCAAGCCGACGTTGCCTTCCATCATCTTGAAAAGTCTGTCAATTTCCTGTTCGGTAAGTCTCATTCCGCCCTTTATTGCGTGTTTGCAGGCGGTCATGGCGAGCCTGTCCTTCAAAACTTCCTCAAGTTTTATATCCCTATAACTCTGCATTTCGGACAAAATGTCGTCGAAAAATTCTCTTACGTTAATCTCTTGCAAATCGGACGGCACTTCGGTAATTTTATACACGTTTGTGCCGAAATACTCCAAAGTAAAGCCGATTTCTTCCAAAACCTCGGTATTTTTTTGTATAAAAACGGTTTCCTCGGGGTTTAAATCGAGAATATACGGAAAGAGCATGGGCTGGCGCATTACCCGCCGACGTTTGATATTTTCGGTCAAGTCGTCATAAATAATCCGCTCATGCGCGGCATGTTGGTCGATAAAATAGATATCGTCGCGCCGCTCATATATTAAATACGTATTGAAGATTGTGCCGCAGAATTTAAAAGTGTCGTAAAGCATCCTTTCCTGCATGCCTGCGGCGTATCTCTCTTCAATCTCCTTCGCGCGCGCCAAACTTTTTGCCTGTAAAGCGGCGTCCGCCACGCGCATCGGGTCCTTTGTGGGCGAGGAACCCAAATCGATCATTTCGACTTTTGTTCGATAGTATTCAGTCAGCGGCATGTCGAATTCGGGATTGAAAAAATTCATGTCGCTGTCGCGTTCTTCCTTTGGCTTGACGACGGGCGTCGGTTCAAAATTTTCGTCGAACTTGCCGTTGGCGTTTTGCGGTTTGTATTTATCAATCAACTCGCGCGGAATTTCCTTGACATCCACGTTGCTCGGCTGCGTCTCTTTCGGCACGGTGGATTTGACTTCGGGTATCCTTGTGCTCGATATAACGAATTCCGCCGCCGAAGCGTTTCCGTCGAGAACGGACGAAATAATCTTATAAATTACTCCGAAAACAAGATGATTGTCAATAAATCGCACGTCAGCCTTATTGGGGTGGACATTGACGTCGACTATATCGGAAGGCATATCCACATTCAGAACATAAAAGGGAAACTGCCGCTTCATGGCATAGCTTGCATAGGCGTTTGAAATCGCCGTGGCGATAGTGTTGTTTACAATGTATCTGCCGTTCAAAAACAGGCTTTGATAGCTCTTATTCGGCTTGAAAAAGTTTTGATTGCCGATAAATCCATAGACGTGCAGTCCGTCTTTATCTGCGTCCAACTTGAAACATTGCGAGACTGTTTTTGCACCGTACACCTGCGCGACCGCCTCTTCAAGCCCTCCGCCGAGAGATTGGATTGTAAGTTTGCCGTCAACATAATATTTAAATCTTATTTTGGGATTGCCGAGGACAAATCTTGTAATAAATGACGTTATATCGGCTTCTTCCTTTTTGTCGGGCTTCATGAATTTCGCGCGTGCGGGCGTATTATAAAAAAGGTCTTTTACGGTAATTTGTGTGCCTTTATGTGTAGCTGCGGGCATAATTTCGCCCGTTTCGCCGCCCTCGCACGTTATTTTATAGCCCTGCTCTCCCTCGACCGCAGAAATAATTTCAACTTTGGATATCGCCGCTATGCTTGCAAGCGCCTCGCCGCGGAAACCGAGAGTTGTTATCGCGTCCAGATCGTCCACGCAGGAAATCTTGCTTGTAGCATGCGGCATAAAAGCCGCGGGCAAATCGTCTTTTTCAATGCCCGTGCCGTTATCGACGACCCTGATATATTGTTTTCCGCCGCCCTCGATATAGATTTCAATCTCGGTGGCTTTCGCGTCGATACTGTTTTCAACAAGTTCTTTGACTGCGGAGTACGGTCTGTCAACCACCTCGCCAGCCGCTATCCTGTTATAGACGGCTTTTGAAAGCAAATTAATCTTTTTCATTCTTTACCTTCTCAATCAGGTCGCCCAAAAGCATAAAAGCCTGCATGGGCGAAAGTGAATTTAAATCTGTCTCTTCAAGTATTTTTTCGACTTCACTGCGGGGATTTTCAGCCTCGTCCTGTTCTTCGACATGCGAACTCTGCCCCTTTTCAACAAGTTTGAGAATTTGCTTCGCCCTGTCGGTCACTTCCGTCGGAACGCCTGCGAGGGCTGCAACTTCAATACCGAAGCTCCTGTTTGCCCCGCCGCGCATTATCTTTCTTAAAAATACAACCTGTCCGCCTATCTCTTTGACGGCTATCTTATAATTTTTAACTCCCTCAATCTTGTTTTCGAGTTCCGTCAATTCGTGATAATGGGTTGCAAAGAGAGTTTTTGCGCCGACGTTGCGGGTAAGATGTTCGATAACCGCCCACGCTATACTCAAACCGTCATATGTGCTTGTCCCTCTGCCCACTTCGTCGAGGATTAAAAGGCTGTTTCTTGTGGCGTTTCTGAGAATCGTCGCAACTTCTATCATCTCGACCATAAAGGTACTTTGGTCGGAAACGAGGTTGTCGCTCGCCCCGACTCGGGTGAAAATTCTGTCGGTTATGGGTATTTGCGCGCTTTTTGCGGGCACAAAACAGCCCATATGCGCCATAATCGTCATAATGGCAATCTGCCGCATATATGTACTTTTGCCCGCCATATTGGGACCTGTCAGAATTATCGTTCTATTCTCGCCGCAGTCGATAAAGGCGTCGTTCTGTATGAATTTTTCCTTGGAAATCGCCTCGACCACGGGGTGACGACCCTCTTTAATTATTAAAGGTTCCCCAAGTTCCACAATCTGCGGGCGGACATAGCGATTTGACTTTGCTGTTTCGGCAAAGCAGGAAATCATATCCAAAAGGGCAAACGCAGATGCAATCTTCTTGAATTGCGCTATCCTCTGCGATAATCCTTCCTTTATAACGTTATAAAGCTCAATTTCAAGCTTAAACGCCTTGTCCGCGCTCGTCAGAATTTTTTCTTCAAGCTCCTTTAATTCCTCCGTCCAATATCTCTCGGCATTTGCAAGAGTCTGGCGGCGCTGATAGTGCACGGGCACCTTATCCTTAAAGGACTTGGTCACCTCTATGTAATAACCGAAAACCCGATTATAGTGAATTCTTAAATTTTTTATGCCCGTGGCGTCGCGCTCGCGGCTCTCCATGGCGTTGATAAGATCTACCGCGTTCTTGTTTATGGCGTGCAGTTCGTCAAGTTCGGCGTTAAATCCGTCCCTTATGAAATTTCCGTCGTTTGCGTTGTTCGTCGCCTTTTTGCAGTCAATTGCGCTGTCAATTAGTTCGGTGACGTCATGCATATCGATAAGATTTTCGCAAATATCATTCAAAATTGCCGAATTAAAGCCCGAAAGTTGAAGTTTTATGTTGGGTATAACGGAAAGCGACGCCGAGAGCGAAAGGCAATCTTTGGGCGATATAACGTTGTTGCTTATCTTACCCGCTATCCTTTCCACGTCCTTAACGTTTGAAAGAAGTTCCTGAACGCTGAGACGGACGACTGTACTTTCAAATAGCTCCTCCACCCCGTCAAGCCGATAATCGATATCGCTCTTCGACCTTAAAGGATAGAGTATTGATGAATTGAGAAGGCGCGCGCCCATTGCCGTCCTCGTCTTGTCAAGAAGCCAAAGCAACGACCCGTATCTGTTGCCGTCCGATAAAGTTTTGACTATTTCGAGATTGCGGAGAGCGACGTTGTCCAGCTGAAGATATTGTTCTGATTCAAGATAGGTTATATCCGTTATATTTTTAAGCGCGTGTTTTTGGGTCTCCTGCAAATATTCAAGCAAGGCTCCCGTCGCGCATATCGCCGCGTTTTTGCCGAAAATGGAGAAAGATGCGAGCGATTTGACGTTGAACTGTTCCATAAGCCGTCTCTCCGACGAGGAATAGGCAAAAGCCTGAGAAAGATAGCTTGAAAAGGGAGGCAAGAGCTTCCGCGACACTTCGGGGCAGCCCTTAGCCGCAAACAGCATTTCGTCGTTGCAGATTACTTCCTTCACCTCTATTTTGAGCATCTGCGCGATGCACTTTTGGAGGGAATCGACAAAATATTCCGTTGCCGTGAGCGCACCCGTAGTTATATCTGCCCACGCAAGCGCAATCTTATCGTCCTTTTTATAGGCACAACAAATGAAATTATTTGATTTTTCGTTTAAGCCGATATCGGTCGTCAATGTTCCGGGGGTGACGACGCGAATTACATCGCGCGCAACCATTCCCTTTGCCGTTGCGGGGTCCTCGAGCTGTTCGCATATGGCAACCTTTTTGCCCAACGAAATGAGTTTTGCTATATATCCGTCCGCCGCATGATAGGGAACGCCGCACATCGGCGCCCTCTGTTCAAGCCCGCAATCGCGCCCCGTTAAGGTGAGGTCGAGCAGTTCCGAAGCTTCAACGGCGTCGTCAAAAAACATCTCGTAAAAATCGCCGAGACGATAAAAAATAATGCAATCCTTATACCTGTCTTTGACCGACAGAAAGTGCTTCATCATTTCCGACAGAGCCATATTCAATCACCCGCCTTAACGCCGACAAGCGAAATGCCGTTTGCCGACTCTATATTTACATTGACAAAATTGCCTTTTTCGTTCTTGTCGCTCTCAAAATACGCCATTCTGCCGTATTCGTCCCTGCCGAGATACGTCTTTTTCTTCTCGTCGAAGTCCTCGCAAAGAATTTCAATCTTCTTCCCTACATACTGCTGCGATTGAGTGCGCGTCAAGCCGTTGACAAGCTCGACAAGCTCCATAATTCTGCGCTTTGAGACCTCTTCGGGAATTTGATTTGGCATATTCGCGGCAACTGTGCCCTCGCGCTTAGAGTAGACGAAGGTAAACGCCGACGAAAATCCCACTTCCTTAACAAGGGCTTTCGTCTCTTCGAAGTCCTCCTCCGTCTCACCGGGGAAACCGACGATTAAATCGGTAGTAACCGCGCAATTCGGAACATATTTTTTTAAGATTTCAATCTTTTTCAGATAGTCCGAAGACGTGTATTTTCTGTTCATCGCCTTTAAAATTCTGTCCGAACCGCTCTGCACGGGCAAATGCACCGAATGGCAGATTTTACTGTTCGATGCAATCGCTTGGGCGATTTCTTCGGAAAAATCTTTGGGGTGACTCGTCATAAATCTCAGTCTGAACTTTCCCTCAATCGAAGCAACGGCTTTTAAAAGTTGTGAAAAGGACATATCCTCATTGCCGATATTGTAGGAATTGACGTTCTGACCCAATAGAGTTATCTCTTTATAGCCCTCTTTGATAAGCGAGCGCGCCTCATTCAAAATATTCTCGGAATTGCGGCTCCTCTCCCGCCCGCGAACATAGGGCACAATGCAATAACTGCAAAAATTGTTACAGCCGTAAGTTATGTTTATCCACGCGTTGGGATAGCTTGTGCGATAGGGTTTTTCATCCTCGCAAATCTCCCCCTCGCTCGGCATAATTTCAATAACAGCCTTTTTCTGATGCTGTTTTTTGACAATGTAATCTTTGAGTTTATTCAAATTGTGTGTGCCGAAAATGATATCGACATAGGGAAATTTTTTATGCAGACTGTCGGCTTTGCCAATCTGTTGGGGCAGACAGCCGCCAACCGCTATAATCATATCCCTGTTTTTCGCCTTTAATTTTTTAAGCATGCCGATATTGCCGTATGCGTGATTTTCGGCGTTTTCGCGTATACAGCATGTGTTAAACACGACGATATCGGCTTTTGAAAAGTCGTCGCAAGAAGTATAGCCGAGCTCTTCAAGCACACCCGCTATCTTCTCCGATTCGTGCACGTTCATTTGGCAGCCGTATGTAGTTATATGGTAAAATTTACTCATTTTCGGCAGTTAAAATCCAATCAAAATTATTCCTAGTACGATTATACAATTTTTTAAGCTTTTTTTCAAATATTTTGCAACAAATATTTAATTTTAAAAATACTGTTTATGATGGGAAAATTCTTAAAAATTACGGGCATAGTCTTATTGAGCCTTATCGTAATTGCTTCCGCGCTCTTTTTCACTTATCTCGCGCTGACGAAGGACGCCAAACTCGACGAATCAAAGCTTAAACAAAATCATACGGAAATCACATTATTCGACGACGACGGCAATGAAATTGCGGGGGCTTCCGTCGGCGAAAATAGAGCCTCAATCAAGCTCGATGAACTCAATAAAAATACGATAAACGCCTTTATCGCGTCCGAGGACAGAACGTTTTACAGCCATAAAGGTCTGAATTTCAAGAGGATGGTCAAGGCGCTGTTCCGCAACATTGCGTCGGGTTCCTTTAAAGAGGGCGCCTCCACCATTAGCCAACAGCTCATCAAAAACACTCACCTCACGGGCGATAAGACCATTTCGAGAAAGCTAAACGAAATAAGGCTTACGGGGCAGCTTGAAAAGAGATACTCTAAAAACCAAATTCTTGAAATGTATCTTAACACTATCTACTTCGGGCACAACTGTTACGGGCTTGAAAGCGCGGCGAAATTCTACTTCGGAAAGAGCGCGAACGAGCTCAATCTTGAAGAGAGCGCAACGCTTGCGGGGCTTTTGTCGTCGCCCAACAATTACTCCCCTTTCAAGAATGAAGAAAAGTGCAAATCGCGCAGAAATCTCGTGTTGAAGGGCATGAAAGACTGCAAATTTATCGGCGAAAATGAGTATCAAAACGCAATAAATACGCCCATAAACGCAAAAAAATCAATAAATTTTGCAGATTATGCCGATTATAAGGACGCAATTTTCGATGAACTGAGCGGGCTCGACCTCGACTTTTACGGCTTGACGGACGGGTGCAAAATATACACTTATTTGCAACCCAACATTCAAAATCAAATTGAAAATCAGCAATATCCCTGCGATAATGCGGTAATTGTGACAAATGCGGACGGCGGCGTTTCGGCTTATAAAAGCACAATAGAAAACGCAAAACGCCAACCGGGGTCAACCATAAAGCCGCTGTGCGCATATGCGCCCGCAATCGAAGAAAGATTGATTAGTCCCTTCACCAAAATCCTCGATGAAAAGATTGAATTCGGCGACTATTCGCCCGAAAATGCAGATAAAAAATACCACGGATATGTGACTGTGACCGAAAGTATTAAAAGAAGCTATAACATTCCCGCCGTCAAAACGTTGAACTCGCTGACTATTGACAACGCCGAAAAATATTTAAATAAAATGGGGATTGAACTTGAAGACGACGAAAAAAATTTGTCGCTCGCCCTCGGCGGAATGAAGTACGGGTTGACAGTCAAACAGCTTGCGGACGCCTACTCCTCATTCAGACAAGACGGAATTTTTCAACCGACGACTTTTATTAAAAAAATTTATGACAGGCAGGGCAAAACGATTTATGAGAACAGCCCCGCAAAGGTTAAAGCCTTTTCAGAAGGCACGTGCTCGCTAATGAACGATATGCTGATTGAGACGGCTGAGAGCGGAACGGCAAAAAAACTGAAAAATTTTGATTTCGACGTCGCCGCAAAGACGGGAACGTGCGGAAACGACGAGGGCAATACCGACGCCTACGCCGTTTTATATACCTCACAAAATACTATTGCGATATGGCTTGGCGACAAAAACAATGCAAGGTCGCAAATTACAGGCGGAAATGAATGCTGTGAAATTGCTAAAAATATTCTTGAAAATATGTACTCTCAATCAAAACCTCAAAAACTCGAGACGCAAAAGGGCACAAAGACGTTTGAGATAGACTTTGAAGAATACGATAAAGACAATAAAATTATAATTGCCGACTCCGCCTCTCCCAAACTCAATATGTATACCGTGAAAGCTCTGCCCGACAGCGCGCCGAAAGAAATTTCAACCAGATTTTCATATCCCGAAATTTCAACGCCGCAAATAAGCGTCGCTCAAGACAAGGTAAAAATTCAATTATGTCAGACAAAGTACTATGCATATTTAATAAATCGAGTACAAAATGGCAAAAAAGTCACTATTTATGACGGAAAATGGGTTGAAAACATTGAAGACGCCCCGGGGCTCGGAATATTCGGATATACCGTCACGCCTTACTATTCGGACGGAAAAACCACCTATTTAGGCAAGGAAATAACTTTACCTACCGTCAATATTTCAGAGAGCAATGCTCCTCCTCAGGAAATTTTGCCCGATATCGTCCAAAAGGATTGGCAGAATTTATAGTAAAAAGCGCCGAAAATTTCGGCGCTTAAATTTATATTTTTAAAGTCTCTTCAGTTGAAAGCGCAAAATTCACCAAACCCTCAACATCAAGCTTTTCTTCCTCTTTGAGAATTTCCTCAATATTGGGGTGAATTGCTGGATGTTTAGGCAAAAAGACGGTACAGCAGTCCTCATAGGGCTGAATTGAAATTTCAAATGCCCCCATCGCCCTGCTCCTCTCAATAATTTCATCCTTATCAAAGCCGCACAAAGGGCGCAAAACGGGCAAACTTTCAATTACGCTGTTTGACGAAGTTATTCCCTCAATCGTCTGACTTGCTACCTGTCCGAGACTTTCGCCCGTAATAATGCACTGCGCGTCAACTTTTTTTGCGATTTTTTCGGCAATTCTCATCATAAAACGCCTTAAAAGGGTCACCATAAACTCGCCGTTGCACTTTTTATGGATTTCTTCCTGTATCGCCGTGACCGAAATAACGTGCAATTTCGTTCCGCAAGTGTATTGGGAAAGCACTTTTGCAAGCTCAATCACCTTATCCCGCGCCTGTAAGTTGGTATAAGGATAGCTATGAAAGTGTATGCACTCCACCGCCATGCCGCGTTTTGCAATCATATGCCCTGCAACGGGGCTGTCAATGCCGCCCGAAATAAGCAAAAGTCCTCTTCCGGAAGTGCCGACGGGCATGCCGCCCGCCCCCTTAACCGATTTATTGAAAACAAGCGTCGTGCCGTTCTCGCGGACGTCAATCGACAGTGTAAATTGCGGATTGTGCACGTCAACCTTAATATTTTTGAATTGAGACAGCAATCTTCCGCCTATTTCTGCGCTTATTTGCATGGAATTCAATGCAAAAGTCTTGTCCGCCCTGTGCGTTTCGACCTTGAACGTGCCTTCCGTCGAGCAAACGGACTTTGCGGCGGCGAAAATTTCGTCCATATCGCTTTTAACTTTCAAGCCGACGCTCAAAGAATGTATGCCGAACACCTTTTTAAGGCTCTCAACAATGTCGTCCGTCTGGCTCTCGTCAAAATTTTCGATGAGATATCTTCCGCTGCTGCGGCGTATTTCATGCTTAATTCCGCCGAGCGACTTTTCCATATTTACAAAAAGCGCGCGCTCGAAAAATCCCCTGTTGTTTCCCTTCAAATGAATTTCGGAATATCTTACAATTATAACTTTTTCCATAATTACGCCATTATCCGCTTTCTGTTTGCAACAATTTTATTTAAAATCTGCGCCGCCGCAACTATCTCTTCTTCGGTATTTTCGGGTGATAGGCTTATCCTTAAAATGCCGTCGGCAAGATTTTCGCCCACACCGCAAGCTAAAATTACGCGCGAATACCTCTTTTTTTCATTTGATGCACACGCAGAACCGGTACCAATGATAAGCCCCGCGTCGTTGGCTTCGTGCATAATCGTCTCGCCGCGCACTCCTTCCGCGCCCACAGTCAGAATATAAGGCGAGCAATTTTCAGAAGAAATTATCTTAAATAGCGACTTGTCAAGTCGTTGCTTCAAAACCTCGTGCAGTTTTGAAACCTTTTGATAGCAATCCTCGATTTTTTCATATCTCTTTAAAGCGGCAAATTCAAAATCTTTGATTCCCAAGACGTTTTCGGTGCCGCTGCGAAGCCCGTTTTCCTGCCCGCCGCCGAAAATGTAGGGCTTGATTATGAGCTTTTTGCGCTTAATAAGCGCGCCCATACCCTTCAAACCGCCAATCTTATGTGCGCTTATAGAGTACAAATCAATATCGCCCGAAAGCTTGAAATTCAATTTTCCGAACGCCTGCACCCCGTCCGAATGAAAAATTGTGTATTGATTTTTAGCCTTTATTTTATGCGCAAGCTCAAAAATGTTGTTGATTGCGCCCGTCTCGTTGCTTACATGTATGACAGAGACAAGCGAAGTTTTATCGTCAACCAAACTCAAAAGGCTGTCCTCGTTGACGCTGCCGTCGGCGTTTAATTGGGCAAATCTAACCTCAACCCCCCTCTGCTTCAACTCGTTTACGGCGGCAAAGACTGCCGAATGTTCGCCGATAGTGGTCACGACGTTTCCCCTTCTCCCCGCTCCGAAAATCGCCTGATTGTCGGCTTCGGTTCCACAAGAAGTAAATATAAGGTCATAAGCCGAGCTATCCGCAATGAGCGAGAGAATATTTTTACGCGCTTCACGCAAGGCGAGCTGAACGGCATATCCTTCCGCATAGAGTGCGGAAGGATTGTAAAATTGGTCAAAAACGTATTTTTCGGCACGGCGTAAAGAGTCGCCGTCGGGCTTTGTCGTTGCCGCGTTATCGAGATAAATCATCAGATTTCGATAGTTCCTTCAAAGGATAATTTGACCGTACCGTCAAGTTCAACGTCGCCGTCGTTCATATACTTGACAAAGAGGTCACCGCCCTTGAGTTTTACGGTGATTATTGCGTCCTTCTTGCAATATCCGTTGACGACAGCCGCAACTCCCGCCGCAGCCGCCGCGGTTCCGCAAGAATAGGTTTCGCCGCTTACCTTATCCCAAACTCGCATTTTTAGGGTCAAATCGTTGACGACGCGCACAAATTCCACGAAAACGCCGTGAGGGAAATATCCCGATTCGATTATCGCCTGTCCAACGGCATCCAAATCCACGTCGTCCACCTTATCGCAGAAAATCACACAATGGGGATTTCCGACGTTGATGAGAGTGACGTTATAGGTCTTTCCGCCGAACTCCACGGGCTTCATTATAACTTCGCCATCGAATGTCGAGGGAAGCGCATGCGCGTCGAAAGAAGGCTTGCCGAGATTTACCGAAACAGAGCTTGCCTTTCCGTTAAACGAGGAGACGTCCAACATCTTCACTCCGCTGCAAGTTTCGATTGCTATATCTTTATCAGAATTGACAAGTCTGTTATCGAAGAGATATTTTGCAACGCACCTTAAAGGATTTGCCGCCATTCCCCCCTCGCTTCCGTCGCGGTTGAAAACTCTCATTTTGGCGTCTGCAATGCCCGATTTTTCAATCATAACAATTCCGTCGCCGCCTATTGCATAGTGCCTGTCGGAGAAGTTTATGGCAAGAGATTCGGGGCAGGTGATTGCGTCGTCCATGTTATTAAAGAAAATATAGTCGTTGCCGCAGCTATGCATTTTGCAGAACTTCAAGCGCAGCTTTTCTGTCCTTAAATTGTTGATATCGACAAGTTCGGTATTGAATTGATTGTATCTTCCAGCAATGACGTCGGCAAGCGCGTTGGTCGTGTCAAGCGAAGTAAGCACGGTAATTCCAAGCAAAATCGCATGGTGATGAAGGCTTATGTAGTTGGTTATCGACTCGATATCGGTCTTACCCGTGTATACAACATAGTCAATCTTGCCCTCGTCCATAAGTTTAAATATTTCGTCGTTGGTGGAAAGGCGGGCGACTTCCGTACATTCAAGCCCCACGCTCCTTATGACGTTTGCCGTGCCCTTCGTCGCATACAGCGTCAAGCCGAGGTCGGCAAATTTTTTGACGATATTGACAATTTCGAATTTGTCCTGATCGTTTATGGTGAAGTAAATTCCCGAAGGGTGCTGTTTTGTGGGGTGCTTCATATTGAATCCCGCCGAAACAAGCCCCTTGAAAAGCGCCTCCTCTATCGTCTTGCCTATTCCCAAAACTTCGCCCGTCGACTTCATCTCAGGACCGAGCTGTGAGTTGACGTCGTTAAGTTTTTCGAATGAGAATACGGGAACTTTTACGGCGACATAGGGCGAATTTGGATAAAGCCCCGTGCCGTAACCCAACTTTTTGAGCTTTGCGCCCATCAGAATTTTTGTGGCGAGGTCAACCATGGGAACGCCCGTAACTTTTGAAATATAAGGTATCGTGCGCGACGCACGGGGATTGACTTCTATAACATATAATTCATTCTGATAGATAAGATACTGTATGTTGATAAGCCCCTTGGTTTTAAGCGATATCGCGAGTTTTATGGATATATCCACCACTTTTTTTAACATTGCGTCGCTTAAATTATAGGGTGGATATACGGCGATTGAGTCGCCGCTGTGAACGCCCGCGCGCTCTATGTGCTGCATAATTCCGGGGATAAGTACGTCAACGCCGTCGGAAATTGCATCGACTTCAAGCTCTGTTCCCATCAGATATTTATCGCAGAGAACGGGGTTTTCAATCTTCTGCGCAAGAATGACGTCCATATATCTTTCAATGTCGTTCTGCGTGAAGGCAATCGTCATATTCTGACCGCCGATGACGTACGACGGGCGCAACAGCACGGGATAGCCCAATGTCTCCGCAGCCTTAACCGCCTCTTGTTTGCTCATGACCGTCAAACCCTTGGGGCGGGCAATTTCAAACTGCTCCAAGAGCTCGTCAAACCTCTCCCTGTCCTCGGCAAGGTCAACGCTGTCCGCGGGAGTGCCGAGTATGCGAACGCCCTTTTTATCGAGATATCCGCAGAGCTTAATCGCCGTCTGACCGCCGAATGTTATGACAACGCCGTAAGGCTTTTCAATATCAATTACGTTTTGAACGTCCTCGGGCGTGAGGGCTTCGAAGTAAAGCCTGTCCGCCGTGTCGAAGTCGGTGGATACGGTTTCGGGGTTATTATTTATGATGATAACTTCATAGCCCAGCCGCTTCAACGCCCAAACGCAGTGAACCGAAGAATAGTCGAACTCTATGCCCTGACCTATCCTTATGGGACCCGAACCTATAACGATAATTCTCTTTTTTGTGCTCCTCGAAACAAAGGGTTTAGCTTCGTCGTGATCCTTTTCATCGTATGTCGAGTAGAAATAGGGCGTCTGTGCCGCAAATTCCGCGCCGCAGGTATCGACCATTTTGAATACGGCGTCCCTGTGCATGGGCAGCTTATTGTCCGAAAGTTTTTCAAGTTCTTTATCGGGATAGCCCATCTTCTTGCCGCGCAGATACTGCGCACGGGTAATGGGTTTGCCTGCGATTTCGGCTTCATAATCGGCAAGATTTTTGAGTTTATTCAGGAACCATTCGTCGATTTTGGTTATTTTGTATATTTCGTCGATAGAAACGCCGCGCTTTATCGCCTGATAGACGACAAACAGCCTTTCGTCCGTCAATTCGTGGAGTTTTTCGTATATTTCCTCGTCCGAGAGCTCGGCAATCTTGGGCATATTGAGTGTGCCGACGGATATTTCGGCGCCGCGGACAGCCTTCATTATCGCCATTTCGAAGTTGGTGCCGATTGCCATAACTTCGCCCGTCGCCTTCATCCTCGTGCCGAGCGTGCGCTTTGCGTATAGGAATTTATCGAAGGGCCACTTGGGGAGTTTGACGACAACATAGTCGAGAGTCGGCTCAAAGCAGGCGTAAGTTTTGCCCGTGACGTCGTTTTTTATCTCGTCGAGGGTGTAGCCGAGGGCAATCTTTGTCGCAACCTTTGCAATGGGATAGCCCGTCGCCTTTGAAGCGAGCGCCGAAGAGCGCGAAACTCTCGGGTTAACTTCGATAACAGAATATTCAAAAGAATCGGGATTCAAAGCAAACTGGCAGTTACAACCGCCCTCGATTTTGAGCTCGCTTATAATATTGAGCGAAGCCGTCCTCAACATCTGATACTCTTTGTCCGAAAGGGTTACGGCGGGGGCAATGACTATCGAGTCGCCCGTATGTATGCCGACGGGGTCGAAGTTTTCCATAGAGCAGACGGTCAAAACGTTGCCCGCGCTATCCCTCAAAACTTCAAACTCAATCTCCTTCCATCCGCCGATATACTTTTCTATGAGCACCTGCGTTATGGGCGAGAGCATTAACCCGTTATGGGAAATGAGCCGCAACTCCTCCTCGTCCTTTGCAACGCCGCCGCCCGCGCCGCCGAGGGTGTATGCGGGGCGAACGATAACTGGATAGCCGATTCTTTCCGCAATCTTCACGCACTCATCGACAGAATATGCGATATCCGAGGGAACGACGGGCTGATTAATCTTCTGCATCGTCTCCTTGAAGAGTTCCCTATCCTCCGCCCTGTCGATTGACTCGAGGTTTACGCCGATAAGTTTTACGCCGTACGCGTCGAGGAAGCCCGACTTTGCAAGCTGGCAGCCGAGGGTAAGCCCCGTCTGACCGCCGAGCGACGCCAAAAGGCTATCCGGTCTTTCCTTTATTATAATTCTCTTCAACGTGTCTACCGTGAGGGGTTCGAGATAGATTTCATCCGCAAGAGCCCTGTCGGTCATAATTGTCGCGGGGTTAGAGTTGCATAAGACGACGTTTATGCCCGCGTCTTTCAAAACTCGGCAAGCCTGCGCGCCCGCATAGTCGAACTCGGCAGCCTGACCTATAACTATTGGACCCGAACCTATGACGAGTACCTTTTTAATATCTTCTCTTTTAGGCATTGCGCTTGCTCTCCTTTATATTTTGAATAAATCTGTCAAACAGGAAGGACGTATCCTGCGGCCCTCCGCAAGCTTCGGGGTGAAATTGCACGGTATAGGCGTTGAGTTCGGGATAGTCAAATCCCTCGCAAGTGCCGTCGTTGCCGTTGATATAGCTCAACTTCCCGCCGAGAACACTTGAAGAAATAACTTCATAGCCGTGATTTTGGCTGGATATATACACCCTGCCCGTCGCAAGGTTTTTGACGGGTTGATTTGCGCCGCGGTGACCGTACTTCATCTTCTTCGTCTTGCCGCCCATTGCAAGTGCAAACAGCTGGTGACCCAAGCATATGCCGAAAATGGGAAGTTTTCCCGCGATTTTTTTGATATTTTGAATGATTTCGACGTTTTCGGCGGGGTCGCCCGGTCCGTTTGTAAGCATAAGCCCGTCGGGGTCGAGGGCAAGAATTTGCTCGGCAGTGTAGAACGAGGGCACCCTTATGCAGTAGCACCCGCGCTTTACAAGTTCGCGAATAATGTTATCCTTTGCGCCGAAATCCCAAACAGCAACCTTTAAGCCCGCGGGGTCTCCGAAATATTCAACCTCGCTGCAAGTCACGCTCTTTACTGCGTCTTTTATGATATATGAATTTACCGCAGAGAAATCGGCGAGCGGCTTCGAGGTGATTGCGGCATTCATGACTCCCGCCTCCCTCACTATCTTTGTGAGTTCGCGCGTGTCTATGCCGTAAAGCCCTATTATCCCCTTTTCTTTCAGATATGCGTCAATCGTCTCCTCGCATCTGAAATTTGAGGGCTTTTCGCACTTTTCCCTGACGATATAAGCCGAAACCCAAGGTTTTTTGCTCTCTTGGTCGGGCTTTATCATGCCGTAATTGCCGATAAGCGGGAAGGTCTGCGTAACAATCTGCCCAAAGTAGCTCGGGTCGGTAAGCGTCTCGATATAGCCCGTCATGCCAGTCGTAAACACAAGCTCGCCGATCATCTCGCCGCTTGCGCCGAACCTGTAGCCTTCGAACTGCTTTCCGTTTTGCAATGTCAAATATGCTTTAACGTCTTTCATATAAAATCCTTTAAATTATTTCATCAGTTTGACCATAACCGCTTTTTGCGCGTGAAGTCTGTTCTCAGCTTCGTCGAATATCTCGTTTGCGTGCGCTTCGAAAACTCCCGCGGTTATCTCCTCGCCCCTGTGTGCGGGTAGGCAGTGCATAACCATAACGTCGCTCTTCGCGTATTTTATGTTCTTTTCGTTTATCTGATAGCCCTTAAAGTCGTGCTCCCTCTGCACCTTTTCCTGCTCCATGCCCATTGAAGCCCAGACGTCTGTGTATAACACGTCTGCGTCCTTAATTGCTTCGTCCACATCCTCGGTGATGGTGAAATTGCCGTTCTTTTTAGCCCATTTCATGAGCTCTGCGTCGGGCTCATAACCCTTGGGGCAGGCTATCGTAAAGGACATCTCCTGCTTTATCGTGCCGACCATAAGGCTGTTTGCCATATTATTGCCGTCGCCGACGTATGTAAACTTTAAATCCTTGAAGCTGCCCTTGTACTCGCGCACCGTCATGAGATCTGCAAGCACCTGACAGGGATGCGCATAGTCGGTCAAGCCGTTGATAACGGGTATTGTTCCGTATTTTGCGAGGTCCTCAACCTCCTTTTGCGCAAAGGTTCTTATCATTATTCCGTCGAGATAGCGCGACAAAACCCTTGCCGTGTCCTCCACGGGCTCGCCCCTGCCAATCTGCAAATCGTGGCTTGAAAGGAACATTCCGTATCCCCCGAGCTCGAAAATTCCCGTTTCAAACGACACTCTCGTGCGGGTGGATGATTTTTGAAATATCATGCCGAGCTTTTTCCCTTTAAGGCTCTCGTTCACTATTCCGTGCGAGCGCTCGTACTTCAATTGGTCGGCAAGATTTAAGATGGAAAGTATCTCTTCTCTGGTTAAATCGGAAAGTTTTAAAAGATGGTTCATTTGGATATCACCTCGTTCAATATTTTCAATGCTTCGTCAATTTCATTTTTCTTTATGATAAGCGGGGGCAAAAGTCTGACTTTCGTGTGCGCCGTAAGCACAATCACCCCCCTTTCAAGGCAAGCTTGGGCGACTTCTCGCGCGGGCTTTGTGGTCTCAATGCCTATCATAAGCCCCATGCCGCTGACGTTTATAACGTTTTTTATCCTTGACAGATTTTCTTTAAAATAGGCGCCCTTGCCCTGCACTTCAAGCAAAAGCTTGCTGTCAATTCGCCTTACTATGCTTATTGCGCCCGCGCATGCGACGGGATTGCCGCCGAACGTCGAGCCGTGGTCGCCGAAATTCAAAGTATTTTCGCACTTGTCGAACAGCATACATGCGCCAATCGGCAGACCTCCGCCCAACGCCTTTGCCGTCGTCACGATATCGGGATGAAGCCCGAACGCTTCATAGGAATACATATAACCCGTTCTGCCGTTGCCCGTCTGCACCTCGTCGACAATTAAGAGAATGTCGCGCTCTTTACAGAATTTTTCGAGTTCTTTTAAGAACTCACCGTCGAGGACGTTGACGCCGCTCTCTCCCTGAATGACTTCAATCATCACGGCGCAAGTCTTGTCGGTGTATTGCTTTATTATTCCGTCCATAGTGGGTTCGGCATAGCGGAAACCCTCGAGGAAGGGCGAAAAATACTTATGAAATCCGTCTTGCCCCGTTGCGGATAGGGTGGCAATCGTCCTGCCGTGGAAGGAGTTTTTGAGGGTTATAATCTCATATCTCCCCCCGCCGTACTTCATATCCGAATACTTCCTTGCCGTCTTTATGGCGCACTCGTTGGCTTCTGCGCCGCTGTTGCCGAAAAACACCTTTTTCGCGCCCGTCTTTTCGCAGAGGAGCTTTGCAAGCTCTGCCTGAGGCTCGGCATAATAGAGGTTGCAGACGTGTTGTATTTTATTTATCTGGCCTACGACAGCCTTCTTCCACTCCTCGTCGTTAATGCCGAAAGCGTTGACGCCGATACCCGTCGCACAGTCAATGTACTGTTTGCCGTCCGCGTCGGTTATAATCGACCCGTGTCCCTCTTTGACGACTATGTTGAAGCGCGCGTAAGTGCTCGCTATGTAGTTTTTATCGTCCGAAATTACGGTATTTTTATCCATTTCCCACTCCTATTTAAAAGAAAGACTGATTTAAAAAATAAATCAGTCAATTCAAAAACATTGTCCCGCTGCCTTCTTCGGACAATATTTCTACCAATATCGAATGTGCGACTCTGCCGTCGGTGATAAACACCTTATGCACGCCGCGACGAATTGCTTCTTTACAGCACTCTATCTTGGGAATCATTCCCCCCGAAATTATGCCCTGCTTGACGAGGGCGGGGATATCCGACACATAAACCTTTTTGATAAGGCTTTTGGGGTCGTCCTTGTTCTGCATAAGCCCTTTGATATCGGTCATAAGAATTAAACTTTCTGCATTCAACGCACCGGCGATTGCAGCTGCGGCGGTATCTGCATTTACATTATATATATTGCCCTCGTCGTCATAGCCGACGGTGGAAATGACGGGAATGTATCCGAGATTCAATAAATCGCAGACAAGAGTCGTATCTATCGACTCAACCTTTCCCACAAAACCCAACGCTTCGTCCTCTTTGGAGCATTTGAGCATGTGCCCGTCCTGACCGCAAAGCCCTGCCGCTTTTCCGCCGTTGCGCTCCAACAGGTCTACAAGCGATTTATTGACCTTGCCCGCAAGCACCATGCGGACGATTTCGGCTGTCTCCTCATCGGTGTATCGCAAACCGTTGACAAAGACGGACTTTTTGCCCATCTTTTCGATAGTCGCTGTTATCTCGGGTCCGCCGCCGTGAACGAGAACGACCTTAATCCCCAGCAAATTCAACGCAACGAGATCGCGCATAACGGACGATTTAAGCTTGTCGTCCGTCATTGCGTTCCCGCCGTACTTCACGACGAGAATTTTATTGAAATATTTTTTGATATAGGGCATCGCCTCAATCAAAAATTCAGCCTGTTCCTGCTTGTCCATATCAGGTCCTGTAATCTCCGTTTATTTTAACATAATCATAAGTAAGATCGCAACCCCACGCCGAAGCATTCGCCGAGCCGAGGTTTAAGTTGACGTTTATCTTGATTTCGTCCTCAGAGAGAATTATTTTCGCCTGCTCTTCGGAAAAATCTATTCCAAAGCCCTGCCTGCAAACGGGCAAATTTCCCTTTTTCGACTTAAAATCGACGTCGATTTTCAAGGGATCGATCTTCTCGCCCGAGTAGCCTATCGCGCATAAAACTCTGCCCCAATTGGCGTCCGCTCCGAACATTGCGGCTTTGACGAGTGAGGATGTTATTACAGATTTAGCGACATTTCGCGCCATTTTTGCCGTTTTTGCGCCCTTAATGTTGCATTCAATGAGTTTTGTCGCGCCCTCGCCGTCCTTTGCAAGCATCTTCGAAAGTTTGACCGTGCAGTGGTTCAATGCCTTTTTGAATATTTTAAGCTGCTCGCCGTCGCCCGTTATCTCCTCATTGCCCGCAAGTCCGTTGCACATTATGCAACAGGTGTCGTTGGTCGATTGGTCGCCGTCAACGCTTATCATATTGAATGAAGTTTTGACGTCCTCGGAAAGTGCCTTTTGCAGTACGTCGGGTGCGATTTTGACGTCCGACGTGAGGAAAATGAGATTGGTCGCCATATTGGGGCAAACCATTCCCACACCCTTGGCAATCGCGCCTATCCTGCAGGGCTTGCCGTCGATAAAGAATTCAACCGCAACCGATTTTTTTACCGTATCGGTCGTCATTATTGCTTCGTTCGCGGCTTCGCTGTTGTCGCCGAGACTGTTGTAAAGTTCTTCAATGCTCTCGCTCATGGGAGTCAAGTCGAGTTTTTGACCGATAACGCCCGTGGAAGCAACAATTACGTCCTTTGCGGGGATTTTTGCAACCTTTTCAACCAAATCGCACATACCCTCGGCAATCTCTATGCCGTTAGAATTACAGGTATTGGCATTGCCGCTGTTGCAGATAATTGCCTGTGCATAGCCGTCCGCAAGGTGTTCGCGGGTCACAACAACAGGCGCACCCTTTACGAGGTTGCTCGTATATACGCCTGCAGACGCCGCGCGAACTTCGCTTAAAATGAGCGCAAAGTCCTTCTTATTCTTATTTTTTCTTATCCCGCAGTGTATGCCGCCCGCCTTAAAACCATAGGGCGCGCACACACCGCCGTCAATTTCGATTATCTTCATAATTCAGTCCAATGATACTCTTTCATCCAAGCCGAGCATTATATTCATATTTTGCACCGCCGCCCCCGACGCACCCTTGCCGAGATTGTCGAGAACGCTCGCAATGAATATTCGCTCTTCGTTTCCGCTTATATATATTTTCAAAAGATTTGTTCCCGCAAGGCTGTTAGCCGCAAGAAAGGTCGGAACCTCTTCACTTTTTGCTACTTTTACATAGTTCTGTCTGGCATAGTACTCTGCAAAATACTCATATAGAGCAGAAATTGTGGCTTTTTTATCCATAAGGCGCACATAAATGGGAACTGTCACCGTCATTCCGCAGTAGTAATCGCAGATTATCGGTGTGAATATGGGCGTCGATTTAAGCCCGCACTCCTTCACCATTTCGGGCAGATGTTTATGATTTAAATTCAATCCGTAATTTCTCGGCGCGTCAAGCTCCACATCCCTTTCAGCGCTTTCATACACGGCAATGGTCTTTTTGCCTGCGCCCGAATAGCCCGAAATTCCCGTTGCCACAAATGGATATTCGGGAGAGACGAATCCGCCCTTCACGAGGGGGGCGACAGCCGCTATAAATCCCGTTGCATAACAGCCGGGGTTTGCAAGCCGCTTTGTCTTTGCAATCTCCTCCCTTCTCTTTTGAGACAGTTCGGGGAAGCCGTACACCCAATCGGGCGAGGTCCTATGCGCGGTCGAGGCGTCGATTATTCTGACATTGGGGTTTTTAACAAGCGAAACAGATTCTCTCGCTGCGTCGTCGGGAAGACACAAAAAGCTAACGTCAGCCGAATTCAGACATTCAGCCCTCGCCGCGGGGTCTTTTCTCTTCTCCTCGGGCAAGGTTATCACGTTCACGTCGTCGTGCTTTGCAAGCCTGTCGAAAATCTGCAGACCCGTCGTGCCCTCTTTGCCGTCAATAAAAACGTTATACATTACTTTAATTTCTTGCTGTCGAGGAGAGCCTTGACCTTAATGGGCAGTCCGAAAAGATTAATAAATCCCTGCGAATCCATCTGATTATAGCAGTTGTCCTCGCCGAATGTTGCGATATCCTCGCTGTAGAGCGAATAAGGCGATGTAATTCCCGCGTTCATGACGTTGCCCTTGTAGATTTTGAGCTTGACGTCGCCCGTCACGGTCTCCTGCGTCTTGTTGACGAATGCGTCGAGGGCTTCTCTCAAAGGCGTAAACCACTGCCCGTCGTAAACCATTTCGCCGTACTTTATAGCGATTAACTGCTTATAGTGCTGCGTCGCCTTATCAAGGCAAATTGACTCCAATAGTTCGTGTGCGGCGTACAAAATCGTGCCGCCGGGGGTTTCGTATACGCCCCTGCTCTTCATGCCGACAAGCCTGTTTTCGACCATATCGACGAGTCCCACGCCGTTTGCGCCGCCGACTTCGTTGAGCTTTTCGATTAATGCAACGCTGTCGAGAGACTTGCCGTCGATTGCGGTGGGCACGCCCTTTTCAAAGTGGATTGTAAGATATGTGGGCTTATCGGGAGCCTTCCAAGGCGAAACGCCGAGTTCGCAGATCTTGTCGTAATCGGGCTCGTTTGCGGGATCTTCGAGGTCGAGTCCCTCGTGCGACAGGTGCCAAAGGTTCTTGTCCTTTGAATAATTGGTCTCCCTGTTAATTTTAAGGGGAATGTTATGCGCCTCGGCGTAGTCAATCTCCTCGTCGCGGCTCTTGATATTCCAAATTCTCCAAGGGGCGATAATCTTCATTTCAGGCGCAAACGCCTTGATTGTAAGCTCAAAACGAACTTGGTCGTTGCCCTTGCCCGTACAGCCGTGGCAGATAGCGTCCGCTCCCTCTTTTTTCGCAATTTCGACAATGCGCTTTGCGATAATGGGGCGCGCGAACGACGTGCCCAAAAGGTATTTATTCTCGTAAACAGCCCCCGCTTTCATCGTGGGGTAAATATAATCTTCGATAAATTCTTTTTTGAGGTCGAGAATATACAGCTTTGACGCACCCGTCTTCTTTGCCTTTTCTTCAAGCCCGTCAAGCTCCGTCGTCTGTCCGACGTCGCCCGATACGGCAATGACCTCGCAGCCGTCGTAATTTTCCTTGAGCCAAGGGATGATGATGGAAGTGTCAAGTCCGCCCGAATAGGCAAGCACAACTTTTTTGATTTTCTTTTCCAATTTCAGTAACCTCTTTGTTAATTTTCAGTCGGTTTTCAATCAAATTTCCTTAAACCTATGCAATTATATATCAAGCACATTTTCAAGTCAAGCAAATATGCCCCTCAATTAAATTATTTATAAATTAATTTTTGCATAAAATTTCATATTTTTAGATTATATGAATAATTATTTGAATATAAGGCGACTTTTCGCATATTTATGATTTACAGGTTTTGATAGAGCGAAGTCAGAAAATCATAATTTTTAAGCTCCGCTCTCAACATTTTCCAATCGGGTTCATAGTCAGAAACAAGCTTCCAGAAAGCCTGCGAATGATTGTGACATAAGGTGTGGCACAGCTCGTGAATTATTATGTAATGTTGAAGTTGCGGTCTCAGCATAAACATTTTATAGTTGAAAATGAGGTTGTTTTTTGCGTCGCAGCAAGCCCATCTGCCGACATAGTTCTTCACCGAAACGTTGGCGGGGTGCAACAAGGTCTCCTTGGCAAGGCTATACACAGTCTCCTTTAAGCCCTCGGTAAACTGTTCTTTAAAAAGCCTTTCAATTGCGGACAGGCTCTTTAAATATACGGCGTCGGGCGCAAAATTGTTGGTATCAGCCATAATTATTGGCAAAAGCTTGCCGTTGACGTAAATCTTGCGGTATTCAATCACGTCGTCGTTGATGGCGAGACGGATTGCGTTTCTCTCCACCACCTTTTCAATCCAAGCCGACTTGCTGTCGACAAAGGCAACTATCTGCGCCCTGCTCACCGAATAAGGACAATGGACGACGATGACGTTCCTGTTTGAAATATGTATCGACATATTTTTGCAAGCCGTTCTTACAATCGAATACTCATAATCCATCGCTTAACTCCACACAAAATTGAACGCGCGTCTCATCGCCGACCTTGCCTTCGACGATTATATTGCCGTCCTCATTTATTTTATAAAATTTTATAACTTCGCCCATTTTGCACTGTTTTACGTATGAAATCTGCAATTTTCCGATAAAATTTCCCTTCATTTCATCTAATGAAAAAGTATCCATGAGGAAGTCGGCGTACTTCGTGTTATTAACATGGAAATAATGGTCGTAATCGGAATAGGTCACAAGCTTTTCATAAGAGGGTTCTTTTTTTTCGACGGCGGCAATCTTCCACCTGTTGAATATAACGCTCCTTTGGGTGTTGTAGTTGTCAAACGCGCCCTCTTTAAAGTAAGCCGAAACGGGAAGCATTGAAAAGTTTGCAGTGTCTATCATGCACCACCTCGTCGTGGCGACGCCCACCTTTTCACCCGAGCAATAAATTTCATAATCTCTCAAAAAAATCATGAATTTGGGGCGCAAGGGCCAAGTGTGAACTTCCACCTTTTCGCCAAGCTTTATGGGGCGGAAAAGTTCGACGTAAGCGTTTACGATGATAAAGCCGATATTCTTCTTTGCGATTGCGTCATAGCCGAACCCGAGCTCGTCCGCAGAAAGGCAAGCCGACTCCTCCAAAAAGGACATAAGCGACGACGGCTTCAAAACGTCGTATGCGTCGGTATCAGTATAGCGTATCTCATATTCCTTAATATGTCTGTACATATGAACCTCTTAGATTATTTTATCATTATTGTCGCAAAAAGTCCATTAAATGACGAAAGTTTAATCAAATTATGTGTGACATAGTACTTTTTATATTGTCAAAGTATTGACAATATGTTGTGCTTTATGGTATAATCAGTACAAATTACGGAGGAAAAAGGAATGAAAGACCAATTGAACGATTCCGTCGGCGAGGAAGAGGAAAATTCCGCCGCCGAAAGCGATAACAAAAGCGGTATAAGCGCGGACCTTATCCGCGGACATATTAATACAATTATTCTCCGAACACTCTACGAGCGCGACAAGTACGGCTATGAAATTATTGACGAAATCGAAGCTAAAAGCCACGGTCAATATACCCTCAAACAGCCCACCCTTTACAGCGCATTGAAGAGATTGGAATCGCAGGGCTACATAAACGCCTATTGGAAGAACGACGAGCTGTCGCAAGGCGGCAGAAGAAAATACTACACTTTGACAGACAGCGGCAGGGAAGTTACCGAACGCAACCAAGCCGAGTGGGAATATTCGAGAACTGTCATAGATAATCTTATCTCCGATAGGAATTTCGACTTTACCCAACCCCCTCCCGCCGCCGTTGATTTCAATCTGTTGAAGCAGTCAACCTCGCGTGTGCCCTTGGTCAAGGACGAGAACGAGGACTCCAAACGTGAAGTCAATATCGAAGAACCTCAAAAAGATCAAATTGTCGAAATTAAGCGCGACGATACCATAACCGAGACAGTCAACGAATTCTCACGCGAGGAAAAGCCCGCGCAAGATGAACCCTCGCCCGCGCCTATTCCCACACCCGAACAAGCCGACGAGCCCAAAGACAGGCTTTCAGAAATTCTCGAAGAGCCCGTCCGCGAGGAACCGATAACCGAAATGAGCGAGGAGCAGAGACGTCAGGTGCACGAAAATTATCTGAACCTCATCTCTGACAACACCGCCACCGCCGCGCCCGACGAGACGCCCTATGCCGACAGCATAGACACCGAAAGGCTTATCTATGTCAACAGACCCGACACCGAGCGCGATTACAGAAATCTCATCAACAACCTCTTCAACAAAGCCCAACACGGCGAAGAGCGCGTGCATGAGGGCGGATACGACAATCGGAACGAACAAAGGTCGGAAGCGCCCGCAGCAGTTAAGATAATACACGACGACTTCTACAACAAGGCGCAAAGCGACGGGGTGACAGTTTCGGCTTCAGAATACGACGTCGCTCCCCCCAAGAAAAAGCGGTATAACCGCGGCAGTACGCTCTTCAAATGTTCGCTCATCGTCGGCGTCATAATGCTTCTTGAATTTGCCTTAAGCTTAATTTTCAGGAAGGATTTGGGCGTTTCGCTTGCCTATCCCTTCGTCATATTTGCGCTTGCGCTCGCTCAGATTTTGATATTCGGCGTGCTTTTCTACACCGACATGGGCAAGAGTTCGAGAAAGCCCTCTACCCTCATTTACATTTCAGCCTGCATCATAGTCGCGATTATCGCAATAGTCATTATATTTATTGTTTCCCTGTTGCTCAACGTCAACTTCGCTTCGGCGGGCGACGTTATGGCAAAGATTGTCCTCCCCTGCATAATTGCACTCAATATCCCAATCTTTGCGGGTTGTTTCTATTTTTTGAGTAAGTAAAATGAAGATTTTATTGATTGTATCGTCAAAACACCGTCAAAATACCTTAAAGATAGCCGAAGCTATGTCCGAAGCCGCTCCCACTGTCATAGCAGAACTCAAAGATATCCAAAATTACGATATCGACAAGTTCGATATTTTGGGATTCGGCAGCGGAATCTATGCGGGCAAAATCAACAAGAATATGACGAAGTTCATTAAGTCGTCCGTGCACAATAAAAAGGTCTTTCTGTTCACGACGAGCGGAACGGGAAATTATGAAAAGTACAACGCCGCAACCGTCAAACTGCTTGAAAGCAACAACAACACTGTTTTGGGCAACTTCGGCTGTAAGGGGCTTTGCAAGTGGTTTATTTTCGCCCTCGTCGGCGGAATTGCCAAAAATCACCCCGACATTGACGACTTCGACGCGGCGCAGACCTTTATCGAGGGCGTCGTCGAAAACTATTCAAAGACGATTTAAAATAGGATTTTATTCAATTAACTGACTTAAACGCACAAAAAAATACGGCGGAAATTGTCCGCCGTATTTTTTATTTACTTTGCAAATTCGCTCGCTCTGAATTCCCTTATTACGTTGACTTTAATCTGTCCGGGATATTCAAGCTCGCTCTCAATCTTCTTAGCGATATCCTTTGCGAGGAACATTGTCTGTGCGTCGTCAATCTGGTCGGGTTTGACGATTACGCGCACCTCTCTGCCCGCCTGAATTGCATAGCACTTGTCCACTCCGTTGAAACCGCCCGCAATTTCCTCAAGCTTTTCGAGACGTTTGACATAGTTTGTGCCCGTCTCACGCCGTGCGCCCGGGCGCGCGCCCGAAATGGCGTCCGCCGCGGCAACCAATACGGCTTCAACGGTCTTGGGCTCCACGTCGCCGTGGTGTGCGGCAATGGCGTTTATAACGTTATTGCTCTCCCTGTACTTTTTCGCAAGGTCTGCGCCGAGTTGGATATGTGTGCCCTCCTGTTCGTGATCGACAGCCTTACCTATATCGTGCAGAAGCCCCGCGCGCTTTGCCAAATTCACGTCAAGCCCAAGCTCCTGCGCCATAAGCCCTGCAAGCTGTGCGACCTCTATAGAGTGCTTATATACGTTCTGTCCGTAGCTCGTTCTGTATTTGAGCCTGCCGAGAAGTTTGATGAGTTCGGGATGGAGTCCGAATATGCCAACCTCAAACATCGCGCTTTCGCCCGCCTGTTTGATTTCGACGTCCATCTCCTTTTTGACCTTTTCAACCGTCTCTTCTATTCTTGCGGGATGTATTCTGCCGTCGGAAATGAGTTTTTCAAGCGCAAGTCTCGCTATTTCCCTTCTCACGGGGTCAAATCCCGACAAAATGACAACCTCGGGGGTATCGTCGATTATGAGTTCAATGCCCGTCGCGTTCTCGATAGCGCGGATATTTCTGCCCTCGCGACCAATAAGTCTCGCCTTCATGTCGTCGCTCGGCAGGGGCACGACGGATACGGTGATTTCAGAAGCATGGTCTGCGGCGCAACGCTGTATTGCAAGCGAAATTATCTTCTTCGCCTCGTTGGTTGCCTCGTCTTTCGCCGTCTGCTCTATGTTTCTGACCTGCAAAGCCACGTCATGGCGGGCTTCGTCGAGAATTTCTTCGGACAAGAGCTTTTTCGCCTCATCCTTTGTCAGCTGTGCTACCTTTTCGAGTTCCTCAACCATCAGTTGGTGCTGATGATTGACCTTTTCCTGTGTCTTTTTGATTTCGTTCTCGCGGTTTACAAGTTCGCGTTTCTGCTGTTCAAGCGCGTTGGTCTGTTTCAAAAGCGATTCCTCTTTCTTGTCGAGTATATCCTCTTTCTGAACGAGCCTTTGCTCCTGCTTTTGCAGTTCGGCTTTCTTTTCCCTGTTTTCCTTTTCGAGTTCGTTCCTTAATTGCAGTCCCTGTTCCTTTGCCTCTAATAATGCCTCTTTCTTCAAGGCCTTGCATTCGAGCGTAGCGTCGTCGATCATCTTAGCCGTTCTCTTCTCCACTTCGCCCAATCTCTTATCGGTGCTTCTCTTTCTTATGAATGAGCCGATAAAAAAACCTGCAACGGCGCACACCACAGCCGCAGCCGCAATGCCGATTGAAAGACCGAGAATCGCGCCGTCCGCAACAAGAAACAGGCTGCTTAATGCCAAATAGTTCATTTAAGCCTCCTGATTGAAAATATTAAATATATACTTAACACCTTTTTAAGGCATAGGTTTATATCTTTATATATTGTACACCCAAATATCACAAAAGTCAATTTAATAGGATAAATACTTTCCACATAATGTCGATTTTCTCAAAAAAAGACGGCTTATAAAGCCGTCAATCGATATTATCGAGCCAAACGGAAGCAACTGCGTCGGAGGGCATCCGCCAATCCCCCCTCGGAGATAGCGTCAAAGTGCCCACTTTTACTCCGTCGGGAACGCAGGAACGCTTGAACTGTTGCGAGAAAAACCGTCTGTAAAAATTTTTAAGCCATTTTTTTATTGTTACAGCGTCAAAATCGCCAGCGAAAGCTTTTTCAGCCGCAAATTGCACCTTTTCGGGCGGATAGCCCATCCTTATTGCATAGTAGAGGAAAAAGTCATGAAGTATATAAGGTCCCACCAAATCCTCTGTCTTTTGCGAAATAGAGCCGTCCGACGTTGGAGGAAGCAGTTCGGGACTTATTTCGGTGGAAAGAATATCATTTAACACCTTTTCGGCTTCCCCGCCCAATTTTTTCGCCTCGTATGCGACGAGGTGTTTGACCAATGTCTTGGGAACTGATGAATTGACGGCATACATCGACATATGGTCGCCGTTATAAGTCGCCCAGCCCAGCGCAAGCTCGCTCAAATCGCCCGTTCCGATGACAATTCCGCCCGTCTGATTGGCAATGTCCATCAAAATAAGCGTGCGCATCCTCGCCTGTGCGTTCTCGTAAGTCACGTCTGTCTTGTCGCGGTCGTGACCGATATCCTCAAAATGCTTTAAAACGCTATCCTTTATCGATATCGTCTTCGGCGATGCGCCCAACGCTTCAATCAAGGCAATCGAGTTGCCCTTTGTCTTGCCCGTCGTGCCGAAGCCCGGCATAGTGATTGCGATTATGCCCGACAGCGGCTTATTTATCGCCCTGAACGCTCGACAGGTTACAAGGAAGGCAAGCGCCGAATCGAGCCCGCCCGAAATGCCTATGACCGCCGTCTTTGCGCCCGTATGTTTAAGCCGTTTTTCAAGCCCCTTCGCCTGTATGGAAAGTATTAATTCCGTCCGCTCCGAAAGTTTATCGCTGTTTGTCGGAACGAACGGCATTTTTGGGAAATCGCGGGTTATTTCGCCCTCCTTTTCGGAAGTTTTGAAATAAATCACCTGATATCCGTCGGTATTTTCACAATCTTTACAGTCGCCGAAAAAGCCCGAAGCCATTCTGCGCCTCTCGTTTTCGAGTGCCTGTACGTCGATTTCGGAATAGATTGCGCCGTTCTCAAACAGCTTGCTCTCTGCAACTATCTTTGCGTTTTCGGCAATTATGTCGTGTCCCGCAAATACCATATCCGTCGTGCTCTCGCCGTCGCCCGCGTCTGTATAGATATAACCGCAGACGAGCTTGCCCGACTGCATTCTCACAAGGTCTCTTCTGTATTCAGCCTTGCCCGCAGTCTCGTCACTACACGAAAGATTGACGATTATGTTTGCGCCCGCCTTTGCATGATATATGGAAGGCGAATCGGGCGACCACAAGTCCTCGCAAATCTCGCATGCGACGGTGAACTGTCTTAAATTTTCGGCTTGGAAAATAAGTTTTGTCCCGAACGGCACGCGTTCATTGCCTATTGATATCGTTGAATTGTGCCCATCAGCCGCCGTAAAATGACGTTTTTCGTAAAATTCGCCGTAATTGGGGATAAAAGTCTTGGGAACAACGCCCAAAATCTCACCGTTGCATATGGCAACGGCGCAGTTATATAGCCTGCCCAAATTTGAAAGCGGCGCACCGACAAAGACGAGCTGCAAGCTCCCCTTTGTTGCGTCCTTTATCCTCATCAACCCCTCTTCAACCGCGCTTAAAAGTGCTTGCTGATTGAATAGGTCACCGCAGGTGTATCCGCAAACGCACAGCTCGGGCAGGACGGTCAACTGACTGCCCGCCCTCTCCGCTTCTTTTATGGCTTTAATTATAACTTCAGTATTGTGCGACACGTCCGCAACGTGAATTTTAGGAGTGACGGAACATACTTTTACAAATCCGTGTTGCATTTATTCCTTCTTCGGAAGAGACGCTTTGTGCGCTTCCCTTATCTTTGCGTCGAGCTCAGCCTTGAAATCGGGGTGCTCCTTGATATAATCGCGCATTTTTTCACGCCCTTGCGCTATCTTTTCGTCGTTATAGTTGAACCACGCGCCGCTCTTCGTAAGAATTCCGTATTCGACGCCGAGGTCGATAAGGCAACCCTCCTGCGATATGCCCTCGCCGTAAATAATATCGAATTCGGCAACCTTGAAAGGTGGCGCAACCTTATTTTTGACGACCTTGCACTTTGCCCTGTTGCCTATTATTTCTCCCTCGCTTTTGAGCGCGTCCGCCTTTCTTATATCGAGACGTATTGAAGCAAAGTATTTAAGCGCTTTGCCGCCGGGGGTAGTTTCGGGATTGCCGAACATAATACCCACCTTTTCGCGGAGCTGGTTGATGAATATTACGCAGGTTTTGGATCTGTTGGTTATTGCGGTGAGCTTTCTCAATGCCTGCGACATGAGACGGGCGAGAAGTCCGACGTGCGCGTCACCCATATCCCCTTCGATTTCGGCTTTGGGAGTTAAAGCCGCAACAGAGTCGACGACGATGATATCCACCGCGCTTGAACGGACGAGCGACTCGCAGATATCAAGCGCCTGTTCGCCCGTGTCGGGTTGGGAGAGATAGAGCTCGTTGGTGTTTACCCCGAGGGCGTGCGCATATTGCGCGTCGAGGGCATGCTCTGCGTCAATGAACGCCGCAACTCCCCCCGCCTTCTGCGTTTCGGCAATAATGTGGAGCGCAACCGTCGTCTTGCCAGACGATTCGGGTCCGAAAATCTCCAATATTCTGCCGCGGGGCACACCGCCGATGCCGAGCGCAAGGTCAAGCGAAAGGCAGCCCGTGGGGATAACATCGAGATCGGTGCTGACGTTATTGTCGCCAAGTCTCATAATAGATCCCTTGCCATACTGCTTTTCAATCATTGCAATTGTTTGTGCGAGTGCTTTGATTTTTTCTTCGTTCATTTTTGACTCCTGTTATTTGATTGTTTTATAGGCGAGGAAAAGCGCCGAATTTATCGACCTTTCGGTTATATTTTCCCTGCCGCCGTTTAATTCATATTTATACACTTTTATTCCGTCTGACGTGCCCACGGAAATATATACAAGCCCCACGGGTTTGTTGGTTTGGTCCGACTTGGGCCCTGCAATTCCCGTTGTCGCAACGGCGACGTCGCACATCCCAGTGCTTAAAAGCCCCTCCGCCATTTCGTAAGCCGTCTCTTCGGACACAGCCCCGAACTTATCAAGGGTCATCTCCTTTACGCCAAGTCTCGACATTTTGGATTGGTTTGCATAGGTATTGAGCCCTTCAATATACACTTCGCTTATGCCCGAAACTTCAACAAGCCTTTTGGCTATGCCGCCGCCCGTAAAAGATTCGGCGACCGAAATCTTCATTCTTCTCAACTTTAAAAGCTGATATAGCCTTTGCGCGAGCGAAATATCTTCGAGCGCGTAAATATAGTTGTCGAGCTTTGCGACGAGCCCGCGCAAAATATTGTCAAAAAGCGACTTTGACAGCGTTGACGGATAGACGATCTCTATCTTGCAGTCACCGAACGTCTCACTGACGTTGAAATCGCAATCGGGGCACAGTGTTTTGGCTTGGGCGAGGGCTTCGTTTATATCCGACGGCGGCGCGCCGACAGTCTTTATATATGACTTTCCATAGCTTACGCCGAGCGCTTCGTTGATTAAATTAACCGCGTCGGTTACAGTCAACTTATTGTTGCCGCTGTCATGCAATAAAAAGACGTTATTATTCTGACTTCTGAGGACGCCGACTTCGTCGAATTGCCCCGAATACAGCTCCTCCGCATATTTTCTGACCGCTCCGTCCATGCTCTCGGGGAAGTAGATAACTGTGTTTACGTAATTTACTGAGCTCTTGAAAGCCGAAGCAATCTCCTCCGAATCGTCGTAAGCCACGGCGAACACAGTCGAAAAATACACGCCCTCGCCCCCGAATTGGGAAATAATATCGTGGTCGGGGCTCAAATTGAAAAGCTTTTTATTTTTTAAAATAATCAGACAGTTTTTGGTCATTTTTTCAAAACTTCTCTGTTCTTGACAAGGTAATTTATTCCCGAAACGACGGTCAAAACAATGGCTATCGCGAAGAAGGCAAGCCCTATATAGTTGATTATCTGACCCGCAATATGGTCTGTCAACTCGGCAATTCCCGCATAGACAATCAAAATGACAATTGAAACATCCTGCGCCGTCGTCTTATATTTTCCGAACATATCGGCGGCAATCACCGTGCCCGAACTTGCAGCCACCATGCGGAAACCGCTGACGATAATCTCTCTTGCAAGTATTATCGCCACCCCGCACCCCGCGACAATCAACGCCCACGAACCGAGATTTGCTATAAATACGTTAGGTCTTGTCAGAAGTACGACGAGGGCTGAAAGAACGAGCACTTTATCGGCAATGGGGTCGAGAAATTTGCCCAAATTTGTAACAAGGTCGTACTTTCTCGCAATCTTTCCGTCCAATAAATCGGTGAGACTTGCGATTATAAAAACGCCTACCGCAACGAAATAATGCCCGACAAAGTTCAGATAGAAAAACAGAATAAATATGGGTATCATTATCATTCTGCTTATCGTCAATTTATTGGGAAGATTCATCACTCCCTTCCCCGCCGCTATCTTGTATGCGCGGCTCTGCTTGTCAATTTCGTTCAAATCAGATAATCCTCCGTATGTCCGTACAGGTCGTAACCGTCGGTTTTCTCAATCACAACGTCAAAATATTCGCCTTGCACCCCGTCGTGCGCATTGAAATAGACTTTTCCGTCGATATCGGGTGCCTGAAAATACGCCCTGCCCAAAAAGCAATTTTTGTCGTAATCAATACCGTCGCACATAACTCTCAGCTTCTGCCCAACAAATTTTTGCAATTTATTTGCGCTTATCTCTTCCTGAATCCTATAAAGCTCTCTGACCCTTTTGCGCTTTATTGACGGCTTAATCTGCCCCTTTATTCTGTATGCCGCAGTGTCGGGCTCGCGGGAGTACTCGAAAAATCCGCAGTTGTCAAGTTGCGCTTTGCGCAAAAAGTTGCAAAGTCCTTCAAAATCCTCCTCAGATTCTGTCGGAAAGCCCGCAATAAAGGTGGAACGAATTGCAATTTGGGGGATTTCCCTGCGCAATTTTGCAATCAATTGAAGATATTCGGCGCGGCTCCCCTTCCTCAGCATCAGCTTCAAAATTCTGTCCTCGCTGTGTTGTAAGGGGATATCGATATATTTTATTATCTTCGGATTGTCACGAATCTCGGCTATCAACCCGTCGTCTATCATATCGGGATAGCAGTACAATAATCTTACACTATTAATGTTGACAAGTGTTGTCAGCTTTTGCAAAAATTCTGTTAATTTTTTTTGTCCGTATAGGTCGGTGCCGTATCGCGTGACATCCTGCGCAACCAAAATCAGTTCCGAAACGTCGCCCAACTCCTCCGCCTCTTTCAAAAGTTGCTCCATGGGATAGCTTTTGTACTTTCCGCGAATCTTCGGAATAAGGCAATAGGTGCAGCGATTGTCGCAGCCGTCCGAAATTTTAAGATAGGCATAGTGAAGCGGGGTGGTGAGCGTGCGGTCGGAAAGATAGCCGCCACAGCCGTATCCCACAAAATTCACCCTGTCCTGCTCGTATGACTTTTCGAGGGCTTCGAAAAATTTATCGTAATCGTCAACGCCGAGAAAGACGTCGGCTTCGGTTAAACTGTCATACAGTTCGCCTATGTATTTTTGGGGTAAACAGCCCGTTACAACGAGTTTTTCGAGATTTTTGCCCCTGTAACCCGAACATTCAAGTATGGTTTCAATCGCTTCCTTCCGCGATTGGTTTAAAAAGGCGCAGGTGTTGACGATGAGAATTTGGGCTTTTTCGATATTGTCCGTCACCTTACAGCCTTTCGCACGAATTATTGACAATAATTTTTCCGAATCAACCCTGTTCTTATCGCAGCCGAGCGAAATCAGCCCATATGTCTTTGAAGTCAAATCAATCATCTACTTCACCGAAGATATTTTCAAACTCCTCCTGCGTGAGAAGAACCTTCCTCGGCTTAGAGCCTTCGGACTGCGTTATATAGTTCATGTTCGCCATCCAGTCGATTATCTTGCAAGCCTTGATATAGCCAAAGGGGAACCTTCGCTGTATCATCGAGACCGAAGCTTGATTTGACTTGACGCAGTATTTTAAAGCTTTGATATACGTCTCGTCTATCTTGGAGTCGTTGGGGTCCTCGCTCTCTCCGCCCGACGATACGGGCTCCTCGGGCTCTTCCACCTTGTTGATGAAATCGGTGGCTTCCTGATCGAAGAAAGTCTCATTATTCTGCTTGACGTAATCAGTAACCTTCTGCACTTCGTGCGAATCGACAAAACAGCCCTGAACGCGCACGAGGTCGGGATTGTCTGTAGAGCGCAAATACAAGTCGCCCATGCCGAGCAATTTTTCCGCACCCGCAATATCGAAAATAGTGCTTGAATCGGCAATGGAGTTTACTTTAAATCCTATTCTCGTGGGAAGATTGGATTTTATAAGACCCGTTATGCAGTCAACCGAAGGTCTCTGCGTGGCGAGAATCAAATGTATGCCGGCGGCGCGCGCCTTTTGCGCAAGTATGATTATCTTGCTTTCGATATCGCGCTTAGCCTGCATCATGAGGTCGCCGAACTCGTCGAGTATAATCAAAATCTTGGGCAGTTTTTCCTCGTCCTCTTCTTTATTCTTGTTGTATTCGTCGAGATTTTTGGTCAGCGTACCCCTCTTCGTCAACTCGTTGAACAGCATATAACGCCTGTTCATCTCGTTTATCGACCAATTGAGGGCTTTGATTGCCTTGTCCACTTCGGTGATTATCTCGTTGATCATGAGGTGCGGCAATCCGTCGTAAGGCGCAAACTCAACTTGCTTGGGGTCGACAAGAATCAACCTCAACTCCTCGGGGCTATACTTATACAAGAGACTCACAAGCAGCGAAGAAAGGCAGATACTTTTACCGCTGCCCGTTGCGCCCGCGACGAGAAGGTGGGGCATACGGGTAATATCGGGGCAAATGGCGTCGCCGTCGATATTTTTGCCGAGACCGAAGGTAAGCGAGTTGGGCTTGCAATTTATGAATTTGGGGCTTGTGAGCATGCTCTTCAACCCGACTGTCGCGCGCTTTTCGTTGGGAATTTCTATGGACACAACACCCTTAGAGAAATTCCTGTACATTCTCATATCCTTTTTTCTGACTTCCATCGCAATCTCTTCGGCGTATGTCAAAGAACGCTTGATATTGGTCTGGTCCTCAATTACGATATCATAGCGGGTGACTGCGGGTCCTATCGTCACGTTTGTGACTTCGCTCGTAATCTTGAATTTGTTTAGCGTTTCAACGATTTTCTGCTTATTGCTCTCTATCTCACCCGTGTTTACGTTGTTGTTTTCGGGATAGTCGTCAAGCAGTTCAAGCGGGGGATATACATATTTTTTCCAGATATGTTTGGGCTTGGGTACGGGAGGTTGGGGCGCAGGCTCCGCGGGTTTAGGCGCGGGCGCGACAATTCCGCGACCCTCTCCCCTCGGCGAAACGGGAGGAATTCGAGGGCTCTCCTCGGTAGGGTGAAGTTCCGAGCGGGCGTCCTGTGTGCGGGCGGAACGATCGGAAGGGCGCAGACTTCTGCCGAATACGTCTGTATCGTCGTCATCCTCTTCGTCAAGATTATCGAACAATCCCGCGTTGCTGCGTTCGCCGCGCTGTTCGGAACGGAGAGAGTCCCCCCTCTGTTCGGTGCGGAGTGAATCGCGTGAAGGATCGGTATGGTCGTTCTCCGAAATCTTATCGTCAAGTGAATGTTCTTCGCACGTGCTCTCACGCGGGGTCTCCCTTACGCCGTCATTGGTTTCGCCGCGCATGCTGTCTCCGCCGAAGAGCGAGCGAAGCGACATATCCGAACGCGTTCCCCTGCCCTCCTCGCGGGGTTCGTTGAATACGGGCGGTTCAACATGCTCTTCATGCTCTTCTTTCTCGTCGTATTCCTCGTGCGCGGGTTCGATGGGCTCGTAAGTATTGGCTTCGTCCGCCTTGTCCACAAAAGATGAGGGGTTTTGCTCTGTGCGATTAAAATCTTCAATGTTTTCAACGGGCTTTTCGCCGTAAACATAGTTGACGGGCGCAGTCGGCTCCTGTCCCCTCATGACCTCATCCTGATAGCTTTCCGAATAGGTCTTATCGGGAACGTTATTTTGTTGCTCATTCTTTTTGCCCGAAGAAAAGCTGCTTAAATAGTCCTCTCTCGTCGTCACGGGGTGATTGAAGTAGGAGTCCTCGCTGAAAATCATATTGCGCCTGTAACTCTCGGCGGCAAACTCGTCGTTGTCGAAGAGTATGCGTCTGCCGAGGTTTTCTCGGGAATATTTATCGTCGGCGGCGGGTTTTTCTTCTGCCGATTTATTTTCGGGTAGATATTCGTCCTCGCGCCGCTGTTCCTCTTCGCGGAGTTCCCTCTTTGTAACTATTTCGTTTTCGGAATTTACGGTATAAAGGGTATCGGCAACAGCCTGAGAAGCGGCATAAATCTGCGCCTTAACGTCCTCCTCTTCCTCGGGTTCTTCCCTCTTTATGATTTCAGCCTGTTCGCTCTTCGACGAAACTTTGCCCTTTATGGCAAGGAAAACGCAGTATCCGCAGAGAGCCAATAAGAGCGAGAAGATGACGTATGCGCCGATAAATGTGGTGAGTTTTGCAACGGGATAGACAATCAACCCCGAAATAACGCCGCCGAAGGTATAGCCAGCCCAGCCCATATCCGCATGCATATAACAATCGCCGAGATATGAGCCGTAATTTTCAAGCGAAATGCCCCTCGTCGTGACGGCGTGGAAGAGAAGGAAAAATACAAAAGTAGTTGCGAGCGTCAGAATAATTGTCTTTTTGGAGAATTTTATCCTCTTTTCAAACACAAGCCACTCGCCGAGGTAGGCAATTGCCCCCACGACGAGCCATGAGCCATAGCCGAATACGCCGTACATGAACGTGCATATCGCCTGACCTATGCCCGCAAAAATTGCGCTCCCCGATAAAAGCATTAAAAAGACGATGGCGCTGAACAGCATAAGCGTCATGCCGAGCGTTTCCCTTGTGAATATGTACGACGTTTTGCCGCTTTTTTCCTTCTTGTCCTTCTTCACTTTTCAACTCCGAATTTATGTAAAAGAATGAAAATATTTATTCATAATAGATTATATCATTGATTACGCAAAATTTCAAGAAAATAGCGCACAGTAGTCGAATTTTTATATATAATATTTATATATAAAATTTCCCAAAGGCAACATTTTTGCTTATGCGGATAACTTGGGCAACGAAAAAGGGTGCGGAATATCCGCACCCTCGTATTCTTTTATGAAAATCAAAGCTTGGTTTTGCCCTTTTCGGCTTCGTAAATGCTGTCCGCGTCGTTCCACGAATACATCTTCCTTATCTCTGCGCCGACCTGCTCGAGCTGGTGGCTCGCTTCAATTGCGCGCTTTGCGTTGAAATGCGCCCTGCCGTTGTTGTTTTCGGCAATCCACTTTGAAGCAAACGTGCCGTCCTGAATCTCTTCGAGTATTTTCTTCATCTCCTTCTTGGTCTCATCGGTTATAAGCCTTTTGCCCGTCTCGTAATCGCCGAATTCAGCCGTGTCGGAAATGGAATATCTCATCATCGAGAAGCCGCCCTTATAGATGAGGTCTACAATCAATTTCATCTCGTGTATGCACTCAAAGTATGCGTTTTTAGGGTCGTAACCCGCCTCGACAAGCGTTTCAAAGCCCGCCTTCATGAGGGCTGTTACGCCGCCGCAAAGGACTGCCTGCTCGCCGAAAAGGTCGGTCTCCGTCTCGCACTTGAAAGTGGTTTCGAGGACTCCCGCCCTCGCGCCGCCTATGCCAGCCGCATATGCAAGCGCAATGTCAAGAGCCTTGCCGGTCGCGTCCTGATGGATAGCGACAAGGCAGGGAACGCCCTTGCCGTCCTGATATTCCGAGCGAACGGTGTGCCCGGGACCCTTGGGCGCAATCATGAACACGTCGACGTTTGCGGGGGGAATTATCTGTTTGAAATGTATATTGAAGCCATGCGCAAAGGCAAGGGCTGCGCCCTCTTTAAGGTTGCTTTCGATGCTCTCCTTGTAGACCTTCGCCTGTCTCTCGTCGTTAATAAGAATCATTACGATGTCGGCGCGCTTGGTTGCTTCGGCAACGGTATAAACCTTGAAGCCCGCCGCCTCAGCCTTGCCCCAAGACTTTCCGCCTTCGTGCAGACCTATAATTACATTCACGCCGCTGTCCCTTAAATTCAATGCGTGGGCGTGACCCTGACTACCGTAGCCGATAACCGCGACGGTCTTTTTCTTTAAAACGTTGATGTCGCAGTCGCTCTGGTAATAAATTTTAGCCATTTTTAGCCATCCTCCAAAATTTCTTTTGAAAAAATTATAATATTTACTCACGCGCAAGTCAAGCAATAATAAAATTTATATAAAATTTTAATTCAAAAAAATTGCATAAACGCGCAAAAAAGTATATAATATTCAAAAATTATACATACAGGTGAATTATGCAGACGGGATTGGACAATCTTACTGTTCTCGGAAATCTTTTGAACGACGAAGCGGTTGCTCTCTTCAACCGATATTTAAAGGGCGATGAAAAGAGTTTTGCGCCATTTATCCGCGCCTTTTATGAAAAGGCAAAGTCGGCAAGCTTTGGTATCGACTTTTTCAAGTATGTCGATGACCTCTCCCTTTTCGACGACAACATTGTCTCACACACCTTCGCAAAGGGCGAGACGCCGAGTGAAAAATTGAAGAAGGCGTATATTGAGGACTTGAAACTCTTGTATACTTCGATTTTATCTGCGGACAACAAAGGGCTTTTTGACGCGGAAAGGACGGATAGGCGCACTTTCGAACAAATCTATATTGCGCGCGGCGAAATTTACAAAAAGTACGGCTGCGGCGCGTTTATACAAAACTATGCCTTTTCGCTTGCAAACGGCAAGCTTATCCCCATCGCCAAGCCCGCCGCACCCGACAAGGACGGCAACTCGCCAATTTTTGCGCTTAAAAATTATCGTTTAGAGAAAAAGCTTATCGACGACAATATCCGCAATTTTGTCGAGGGTCTCCCCCATGCCGATATGCTTTTATACGGCGACAGGGGAACAGGCAAGTCCTCAACCTTGCGCGCTACCGTTCAGAATTATTTCGACTGCGGTTTGAGACTTATTGAAATAGGCGCGGACAACCTTTCGGATATCCCCGCCGCACGCAAAGCCGTTGAAAACAACCCACTTAAATTTGTAATTTTTATCGACGACCTGTCGCTTAAAGAGGGCGATTCTTCGCTTGCGCCCCTCAAAGCCTGCATAGAGGGCACTGCGGCGGTATCTGCAAATACAATGATTGTCGCAACCTCCAACAGGCGGCATATCGTCAAGGAAAAGTTTTCGGACAGGGACGACGCCGTCCACGCAAGCGACACAATTCAGGAACAGCTCTCCCTTTCAGATCGCTTCGGCATAACGGTCATGTTCTCGGCGACAGACAAGGCGGAATATCTTTCAATCGTCAAGCAGATTGCCGCAGATTTAGGCATAAAAATGGAAGATAGAGAGCTCTTCGATATTGCCGAACGCTGGGCTATCAACAAGGGCGGACGCTCGCCGAGGCGCGCAAAACAGATTTGCGACCTCATATATTCCTGCCAACAGCGCGGCGTCAACGTCGATTTTTAAGTATTTCCTTTGCGATATCGTAAATATCGCCCGCACCGAGAAACAAAACGACGTCGCCCTTTCGCGCGTTGGAAATAAAGTCATTAATATCCCGCACGTCCTCTCCGTAGCGGGATTTTTTTAACTTTTGGGATAGCGTCAGCGCACTGCCCGCGTCGTCAAAATATTCGCGCGCGGCAAACGTGCGATAGATTAAAAGATTATTCTGCAGCGCAAGCACCCTTACAAAGTTTTTCATGAGAAGTTTGGTTCTCGAATAGGTGTGCGGTTGAAAGACGGTGAAAAGTCTGCCCTCGGCAAGCTTTCTCGCCGTGCGCAGAGATGCGCGTATTTCATCGGGGTGATGGGCATAATCGGCAATGCACTCGGCTCCGTTGACTGTGCCTATACTTTCAAATCTGCGCTCCACGCCCGCAAAAGTCGCCAACCCCTCCCTTATGTCCTTAAAGGAAATCTGCGCGCTTCGGGCAACGGCTATCGCGGCAAGGGCGTTTAGGACGTTGTGCTTGCCGTACACCGACAAATTCATTCGCCCCAACTTGCAGTCGCCCTCGTATGCGTCGAAGGAATATTTCCCGCCGTATTCGGCAATATTTCTTGCATGATAGTCGGCGTTTTTATCATATCCGAATGTGAGACCGCCGCCGATATCGCCGTACAAACTGACCTTGACCTCGGCGGAATCGGCAAATTGAAGATAGCATTTTTTAAGCTCCTCTTCGTTGCCGTAACATTCGAGGTGGTCGGGGCGACTGTTCAAGATGACCGCCGTGTCGGGTTTGAGCAATAAAAAATTTCGCTTATATTCGCAGGCTTCGGTTATCAAATAATCCGTTCCGCAGTAAAAGTGATTGTTTAATTTCAGGTCTCTTCCGCCGATATGCGCGCAAAACTTCTTATCCGCCGCAAGAAAAATGTGGGCGAGCATGGCGGTGCAAGTCGTTTTTCCGTGGCAACCCGAAATGGCGATAACTTCGGAAAAATTTCGGCTTATTTCATACAAAAGCTGCCCGCGCGACAATAAAATTTTGCCGAGCCTGCGCCCCTCTTCAAGCTGTATGTCATTGTCGCGGATTGCGTCCGTATATACAACGACGTCAAAATCCTCAACGCTCCTTCGCTGTTCTCCGACTTCAACCTCAATTCCCGCCGTCTGCAATTCGCGGACGAAAACGCTATCGCATAAATCGCTTCCAGCAACCTTTTTGCCCTTTAAGGCAAGGTGCTTTGCGAGCGCACTCATACTGACCCCGCCTATTCCGATAAAATAAAAACTGCCGAATTTTTCATATAAAGACAAACGCATATTAAATTTTATTAATTTTTATGGCAGAATAGCACGAAAAATTAATAAAATGATAATTTTTTGATAAAAATTTTAAGTTTAGGTATTGAAATTGAATAATTTATATTGTACAATATAGACAATGAAAGTATAATCTGGTAGGTGTATTATGAAAATCACAGATGTACGAATCAGATTAGTTAACAAGGAGGACAATAAACTTAAAGCTGTGGCGTCTGTCACTATTGACGAATGCTTTGTAGTTCACGACATTAAAGTGATAGAATCTGCCGAAGGCGCGTTTATTGCGATGCCCAGCAGAAAAACTAATGATGGCGATTATAAGGATATTGCGCATCCCCTAAACACCGAGACCCGAGAAATATTGAAACAAGCAATCCTTACGGCTTACTATGATGAACTTAAAAAATAAGTCATTTTAGATTTTCCGTCAGTTAAATAATACTGAATTTGTAGGAGAAAGCGCGTCCACCGAGGTGGACGCGCTTTCTCATTTACACTCAACTTTTATTCATCGTTGTGCTTTTTGAACCATGAATTTTTAAGTCTCTTAACAAAGGGCGGAACGCGGTCGTTATCGCTCTCGTTGCCGCGCTCTATCCCCTTATCCTCGGGTTTTTCCGCAGGATATTGGGGTGCAACTCCCCCTTGCTGAGGCTGTTGGGGATTGGCGGGATACTGCACAGGCTGAACGGGCGGCTGTACGTAGGTCTGTCCGTAAGGCTGACCTAAATTGGGCGCACCCGTCTGGGGAGCCTGATTGAAATTTCTGCCG
>CANRKX010000002.1 GCA_947631325.1 uncultured Clostridia bacterium
CGAACGCTCGATCTGAATACCCAAGAAGGCAGACAGCGCCTGATAGATACGTTTGTGAACGCAATTTACCTCTACGATGATTATGCTCTCATCACCTGCAACTACAAGGACGGAACAATTCGGATCTCGTTAGAGGAAATCGAGCGTTCGGATTTGTTATCAAATGGTGTACCAAAACACCGACAGCCGCATTAAGCGGCTGTCGGTGTTTTGGTTGTCGTTAGGATGAGAACCCGAAGGGTTCGCGCGAGGCGGCACAGCCGCCGACGCTCTGCCGAAAACTCCCGCGACCCCTATTCAATGGGCGTTTCGTTATCAGACGGTCGGGTGACATACGTCCAGCTCAACGTTCCCAAATTGACGCTAATTTCATAAAAAGTTGTGATGTCGATGCCGTATTCATCCAAAATCTGAACGTTCATCAATGTATTTGAAGCATAATCTTCATCGGGGGCAAGATAGCCCGTCACGTTTGCGCGCAGCTCATGCCCCGCCGCAAGCGAGCCATAGGAAATCCAATATGGATTCGACGGCGTGTCGGTGCCCAAAAGCCCCGTTTCGCCATTCCAAAGCCCCACAATCGAAGCCGTCTGAATTGTTATTTTGCGCCTTGAAATCTCAATTATATTGGTCTGCCCATAGAAATCAAACCGATTATCATTCGGGGCTGCGCCGTCAACACTACATTCAACTTTGTCTTTTACGTAATCAAGGGTTAAAACAAACGGGTCGGTGCGACTAATGTCGAATTCAAGATGAATATCCGATAATTGCACGTCGGGCGGACGCTTTATTATCTTGAAATTTTTATCGGTCAGAACGACGGGCTTGCCGTCATAAGTCTTTTTGACGGACGACACCCGCACTTCTATCGGCGATTTAACCCTCAACTTGCCGTATTCTACCTCAAATTCATAGTTATTGGTTCTATCTTCATTGTTTGAGTCAACAATCCTGCGGTTCGTCACTTCGTTTGTGACGAATTTTACTTCAGTATCGCTATCGGTTATGCCTGTCAGCATTGTAGTACCATAAGTAAAACTGTGATTACTGAGTAACCCCCTATCCGAACCATAAGTAGTTTTTTCCACAGTACAGCTACCGAAATAACTTCTGCCCGCTTCATAAACCCAAACGTTTGAGCTTGTAGTAAGCTTTATCTTACGCTTATATATAACGACAGACCCTTTTTCATATGTGATATTATAATTTTGAGTCACCCTGCGAAAGTTAGTGCCATCATAAATATAGCTTACACGGCAACTATTTTCGACAGAATCACACGCTTCGGTAATGGGGTCATAGGTCAGCGTGATGACATGATTTGATAATTCTCTACCTTCATAATATTCAAATGTTGTGTCAGCAGCTAAATTTTGAGAACTGCCGTTATATATCCAACTGAAGCTTGCGGTTTTGACAGTAAGCGGACGCTTGTCAATTTTTATCGTGCCGTATTCGGGAATTACGTCATAGTTATTCAGAACGCTTGCCCCATTATAAATTATGTCAATATCGCTGCACTCGTGTTGATATTCGTTTTCATCGGCTTCGATTCTGGGCACCACGTTGTAAGTGACTGTATGCCCCACTAACGGCGTATTCAAATAGTATTCTATATGTATCTGGTCTTTCGTGTTATGCGCCGTCGCGTCATAAATCCAACTCATATCGTCTGTTTTAATATGAATGGGGCGCTTTTCGATTGTGACTTTGCCGTAATTCCAATCTATTGAATAATTATTGGTATAAGTATTGCCGCCGACGTCGGTGATTTTATAATTGTCTTTAGGTTTATTCGGATGCTCGCCCACGTCAGTCCACGTTTCATATTCAAGAACCAAACTTTGCCCTTCTACTATATTAAAGTAAACCTGTCCTGCGGGCGTCACTTGGAATTCAGATACACCGTATGCTTGCCCGTCATAAATTACAGGTTCGGGAAGCGAGCCTGTGGTTACTTGAATGGGGCGTTTTTCTATATTTACAATGCCCGATAGCCACGTAATTTCATAGTTATCGGTCACATTCTCATTGCTGCCGTCAACAATGCTCCATGCGCCGATAATGGTGTTATCATGCGCTCCCGCTTCGACAAAAGATTGATAATCGGCAACAGCCTTGTGCCCCGCGACAAGCTTATTTGAGACCTCGGAATAGGACTGCTCGGAGTGCGGCTGAGCGTCGTAATATATTGTTTCCTTATTATCCCCCGTCTTTAAGGTGACCTGCCGCTTTGTGACCTCAATTTCGCCTATTTCACGAGCGGTATTATCTATACTGTAATTTTCCGTCACGTCTTTGCCGCTCGCGTCGGAAATTTTTATATTGTTGAAAGTAAAATCATTGTTGATTTTTCCGACTTGAATAAGCGAGGGCAGGGCGGAAGTCACCGAATATGACGAAATTTTGTGCCCGACTGCAAGGTTATTGGGGATTATCTCTTTGCAAGAATGGCTTCCCCCGTCATACGTCCATGAGTCGCTGCCCGTATCAAAACTTACAGGGCGCGGAGTTATCGAAATAGTGCCGTAAGATTTAGTTATTATATAGTTTTCCGACACGTCGTTATTTGACCAATCGACAATGTTTATTTCTTGCTCGTTTGTGACAGGCTCGCAACAATCAATGCGCGGGGTCGCCGAAAGGACATTCACTCTGTGCGATTGCGCCAGCCCGTTGCCGTTGCCGTCGTCAAAAGTCGGCTCTACCTTAAATTCCAAACAGCTCTGTTCCGTGCCGTCATATTCAAATTCTTCCGTTCCCGACGTCACGGTGAGAGTGCGCCGTTTTATTTTTATCGTGCCATACTGCACCGTAAGGTCGTAATTATCCGAAACATATCCGTAATATGGATTGTAAACGGAAATTTGAGGGGCGTTTTCGTATCCCTCCTCGTTGGCGTCAAGCATTTGAACGTGGTCTTGAGTAAAGAGCAGTTCGTCGGTGGGCGCAAGCTCGCCGTCAGTAAAATCAACGGTGTCCGTTCCGAAGTAGTGATAATATCCGTCATACCACAATTCCGCCGAGGCGGTAACAGCCGTAACCGCCCTCTTCAAGACGGTTATCTTGCCGTATTCGGCGGTTATGTCGTAATTTTGAGTCACGTAATAGCCGTTTTCGTCCATTATATTAAACTGCGGCGTATTGTCGTATTCACCGACGAAAGTGCAGGATATCTCGCCCCACCCATTTGCAGAAATATAATGATTTTCGGCAAGCTCCCCTTCCGCCACATCGACTTCGCCAAAGTAATGCGTACTGCCGTCGTATGTAAAGCTCTCGGTCGGCGTCGTCACCTTAATCGCGCGCGGCAAAATATTGAGGGGCGCAAAATCTTTTGTTATATTGTAATTCCTCGTGACGTCGCGCCCATTCTCCCAAATACTTATCGTGCAGTAATTTGCATAGGTGTTTACGTCTTTTGCGATTACATATGGAATATAGCGCAACTCTTGCCCCTCGGCAAGTTCGCCCTTTAAAATCTCATACGTGTCGTAAACATGCTCTTTGCCGTCGTAAACAATGTCGTCGGGCGTATAGCCCACGGTTATGGACCTTGACGAAATGACAAGCGTGCCGACAGATACGGAAATATTATAATTTTCGGTTACGTCCTCTCCGTCGCCGTCCAATATCCTCATCGTCTCGACAGAATTGGGATAATTGCCCACTTCCTTGTAGTCGTCTGCGGTGGTCACTTCAAGGCTGTGCCCGTTGACAAGCCCGATATCTGAAATTATCTCCGCCCTGCCGTCCGAATGGGTCTTGCCGTCATATACGAATGAAGAAGTCGCCGTCCGCACGGTTATGGGGCGTTTTTTGTCCGACAAGCTCTTATCTTCGGCGTTGATTATGTAGGAGCCCGTCACGTCCTTGCCGTCAGAATTCAAAATTAAAACGTCGGCGGTGTCCACAGAGACATTTACCTTGCCGTTTTCGCGCGACAGCGTGTAATTATTGATAACAAGCCTGTCGTCGTACTTCAAGTCGGCGTCAAATTGGGGTTGATCGCCGTACATAAGGGTGTTCCCCTCAACCTGCACGTCTGTTTCATAGGGTTGTATTGTAAAGTTCTTCGTCTCCCCTATCCTCTTCGAGCCGACTATCGTCTTTCCGACGGGGCGGCACTCGTACTCGCCGACGAGAACGGGCGCAACAGTCGTCCACTCGCTTTCGCCGACTTCGCGATATTCAAATTCGGGCTTGCCGAAAACGCAGCTTGCCTTTGCCGCTATCGGACTGCCGTACTCGCAAATTTCGGGAAGGGTAAAGCCCGACACTATGCCCTTTATGCCGAGCATCGCGCCGATTGCCGCCAAAACAAGCAAAAATACCGACAAAATGAGCAGGCGAAATCTCCAGACGTTGTCAAACATACGCCTGCGCTTATCAAGTTTTTCCTTATAGGATTGATAAAGCATTTGCCGCTCCCTTTCTGTCCGAAAAATTTTTAATAGACTGTCAACGTGCCAAATTCAAACGTCACCGAATAGCGCGAAGTGACGTCGTTACCCTCTTCATCGACAATTATGAAGTAGGTTATTTTGTTCTCGCATGTGCCGTAATCGCTCTGCCCGTCGTCGAACTCGGCAATAATATGATGATTTTGAAGCAATCTGTCCGCCGTAAACTCCTCGCATTTTAGCGCAGAGCCGTTCAAATCGTCGAACTCGGCTTCGTCGCTGCCCGTGGTTATAATGAGTTTCCTCGGGTTCATGACGAGCATGCCGTATTCAAATTTATCGAATTCTATTGCATACTGTTTGCTGACGTCGTTGCCCTCGCCGTCGACAATGACTATATCGTCGGCAAACTCGAAGTAGTTGGGCGCCTTTCCGAAGATATCGCATTCGGCAAATTTTACGCCCTCGTAATTTATGTAGTGCCCCGCAAGAAGCCCTGCCGAGCCCTCTGCAAACAGCAACTCACTGTCGCCATTCAAAGGCAAACCGTCATACTCCTTGTAGATATCCGCACTCTTTAAAATTATTCTGTGCATACCGCAGACGGTGCACACTCCGTCGTCGCCGAACACGTGGTCTCCCGTCGGGGGAATTTCCCTTGTAATAACCTCGCGGCAGATCAGGCACACGTTCTGCTCCTGCCCGGGGGTGCCGCAAGTCGGCGGATAAATCATTATCCAAAGTTCGGGCACGAATTGGTGTTCATGCTCCCATTCGGGGGGATAGAAATCGTCGGGAAGAACGCCGTCGGGAACCATATCGGGATTTATCAATATCCAAGGCAACACGAACCACGGGAAGTTTTCGGGCAAATCCTCCCAAGGGAAGTTCTCCCAATAGTCCTCGGGCATATCCTCCCACGGCACTTTGTCGTAGGGGAAGTCGTCGGGCATCTGATCCATGGGAAGTTCATCCCACGGGAAGTCGTCGGGCATTTCGTCAAAGGGTATATCGTCCCAATTAAAATCGTCGGGCATCTCGTCCCAAGGCACGTCGTTCCAAGGGAAATCGTCGGGCATATCATCCCAAGGCAAGTCATTCCAAGGGAAGTCGTCGGGCATCTCGTCAAAGGGGAATTGATCCCAAGGAATACTGTCCCAAGGGGTGTGCTCCATGTCGTTCCAAGGCAAATCAGACCAAGGAACATGGTCCCAAGGGAAGTCGTCGGGCATCTGATCCCAAGGCATTTGGTCCCAAGGCACCTGATCCCAAGGGAAATTTTCAAAGCTATCCCAAGGGAAGGCATCCCACGGGAAATCCTCCCACGGGAAGTTTTCCCAATCGATACTGTTGAAGAAGCTGTTCCACATCTTCTTCTCCTGCTCCTCGCGCCAATTTTTGGCGAAGCCCGTAAAGCAAAAAAAGGCGGCAAGCATGAAAATGATGGAAATCACAAGCAATCCCAACAAGTAGAACGGTTTGGAACGTTTCATATCTGCCTCCTTTTTATTTTTTTATATTTGTATTGCGACCTAAATATATCGCCGTTTATATTGCCCTTGCTTTATATCGCATTAATTCTTTGCGACCCGCGCGAGAAAAGCGCGGCAGGTGGGCATTTTGCCCGCTCCGAACAGATTTTCAAGAAATCTGTCCGCTTCGGCAAGGTCTTTGCGCATAAGCGATAAATCTTTATAAGTGAGCTTTCTGAATACCTTTTTGCACAGAATGTCGTCAAGCGCTTCAAGCTCGTCGCCGCCGCAACTGACATAGACCGAGATATAATTTCTTATCTGCCGCATTATGCGGTTGCCGAAAGTTATCTGGAATTTGGCAATCAGATACTCGTCAAGCTCTTTAAGCCGCCGCTCGTTGCGCTTTGTTATCTCATATCCCAACTGCGCATTGTCCACAAGCCCTATAAATTCTTTGAAGGAAATACTGTCGGGCGCCGAGTCCGTTGTGACGTTGAAGGGCTGGGTGCGCGTCTCGAGATTGACGATCATCGCACGGTCGTACACCTTGTCCGATATGGAGAAAGTGGAGTCGTCGTTGTTCGCCGTGCCGATAAACCACATATTTTCGGGCAGTTTTATGCGCCCGTTTTTGAGTTCGGGCGGGTCGTCCTCCCACACGTCGGGCACGACTTCGAGGTAGCGAAGCTCGGGGTTGGGGATTTCGAGCAGCGATAAAAATTCTGCAAAGTAATATTCCACCCTCGCTATATTCATTTCGTCGAGAACTGTCAAATATATCGCTTCGCTCTCGTTGGCTTCGTACATCTTCCTCAAAAGCAGAGTTTCGTTGTATTTTTTCGTGAATTCGTTGAAGTAGCCGAGTAAATCCGACCTCTCCTTCCACATAGGTTGAACAGGCACGATAGTCGAAGGATTGCCGATGAATTCGCCGAATGCGTATGCAAGCGAAGTCTTGCCCGTGCCCGACATGCCCTGCAAAATCAGAATTTTCGACACGGCAAGGCTGGATATGAACACCCTTATCTGACTTTCGGTGTAGTAAAGGTGAAGTTTTAAGGCGGCGAATTTGCGGAAGTCGTCGCACAGCTGCTTTAACGAGTTCACCTTGCGCTGCCCTTCGACGACCGCGGGGGTGACCTCGTTCAAGACGCTGAATCTCTTCGTATGGGCGAGCTTTTCGAGCTTAGCTTCATATGACCGCCTTTCCGCTTCTATCGCTACTTGCGCCGTCTCCTCCCACGTGCGCCGATAATTTTTAAACCGCTTTCGCCTTATAATGTTGACAACCAAAATCAATATAAGGACGATAGGTATAACGACAAGCCAAAAGACAATCAAAGTGACGTCGACGTCCTTTGACACGAGAAAAGCCTTTAAGAGGGTGCCGATGCCGCTTAAAAGTCCGTTGAGCTCGAGGTGGATTAAAAGCGCAAGGAAAGTGCCGCCGATAAGTATGACCGCAATCATTACAATTATCGACCTTATATAACGGCGTCTGCCGCGCTTTCTTATCTTTTCAAGCTTTTTATAGTATTTGTCTGTTGTCTCTTTTGACATCAGGCTCGCTCCCGTCACGCCGAATTCAAATTTCGGCTCTGTCGTCTTGGTTTTTATTATTTTCGATTATTCTTGATTAGGCGTCGCTCTCGTCGCGGATATCGTCTGCGCTATCCACGGCTTGGGGCGAATTTTCGCTCCCCCCGACCTTTACCGTCTCAAATTCGCTTTCATCCCCGCCGTTGCGTCCTTTAACGTGTTGGCAAAGTTCAACGTATTCCTTGCTCTTTTTGGGCTTTTTTGTATGCATTGCGGCGCGTATTCCGCCGTAAAATTCCTTCTTTAAAATTCTCTTTACGTCCGTCCATTCTTCGCGGACCATCTTCCCCAACACTTCGAATTCATGTTCGAGCGCGTTGAAGCCCTCTTCGGTCGTGAAGTCGTCCGCCTCGGTCAAAAGCCCGTGTTCCCTGCGCACCGCCGTGAGCCGCGCCGAAAGTACGTCGCGCTCCTTTGTAATCACCGAAAGCTCGCCTTGGGTCTTGCCGAGGTTATCCACCGCGTTCTGTACCCTCGCTTCGCTCTCCTTTATCCTATTCGCGCTGTCCTTTATGCGGTTGTCGCAATCCTGACGTATTTTATCTGTCTGCTGTCTGTATTCAGCCTGAATATCTTCAAGTCTCTGCCTTTGCGCGGCTTTCAATACCTCAATTTCGGCGGCTTGCGCCTCTTTTAAACTTGCAATCTGCTCTTCCGATTGGCGTTTCAATTCGTCGTATTGCTGCCTTGCCTGCGCCCTCTCCCTTTCGAGTTCCTCGGCGTGTGCGGCTTCAAGGGCGGCGGTCTTTTCCTCGAACTCTTTAATCATCTGTTCGATTTGCCGCTTGTGCTCCTCTTCGGCGCGCTTCATCTCTTCGATAAGCTCCTGCTTTTCGGCGTTGAGTTTATCTATTTCGCGCTGCATCACCCCGATTTCGTCGCGAAGTTTTTCGATTGTCTGTTCAAGTTCGGCAATCTTTTCGCGCGCCTCCTGCAGAAGTTTGAAATTCTTTTCGAGGACGGCGTTGCGCTCTTCGAGCATAAGCATATACTGCTCTGCCCCCTCGCCCGTCTCCTCGATGCGCTTTTTCAAGGCTTTCAGCTTTTTCAAAATCTCCTTCTGCGCTTCTTCGGCGCGGCGGGCTTCCTCTTTTTCGTATTCAGATTGAAGATAAGCTTGCAATCCCAAGCCGTGTTCATACACCAAAAACGCCGACAAAAGGGCGGGTACTGCGAGCTCGTGCATTACAAATTCGGGGATATCGGGCGTTTCCACCTTTCGCTCGATTGTAAAGCCGTCCTCTTCATAGCCGAGGAGATATTCGTAAAGAATGAGCGCCTCATGGAAATTTTTATTCATCATGAGGACGTTGGTCTTTGTGATTTTCGTGCCTATTTTAGGGGAGTGTGAAACCTCGAGCATTAGCGGGGTGCGAAGATAGAAAGAAACGCTTTGGCGTATTTTATCAATTCGGTTTATAGCTTCGGCGCACTCCGAATCGGCGGGCGCGGAAATGGCGTCGTCCTGTTCGTCCGAAAGCTTAATGGCGATATTCATTCGGCGGGTCGCAGTTTCAACCCTCTTCGTCACCTCGTATTCGCCGCGATACTCCTTGTAGGCGTTGACTATGGCTTCATAGCGCACGTTCACGAAGTCGCGCACACGGCATAACAGAAGATAGAGAAATTTATTTTCGTACACGGCATAGTCACTGTCCCTTTCGACGGTGTACAGCTTATCGGGAACGATATCCTCTTTCTGCTCGCGGGTTATGAGGTCGCTGTGCCGCGACAGGTGCTGTACGGACTCCTTTGAAATTCTCCTCACCTTCTCGATGGGCTTAACCTCGCCCTCCGAGCGTATAAATTGCCTGTCCTCGTCTATCGCCCTGCCGATAAAGACAAGCCCGCGCTCTATCGCGTCGAGCCAATCTGTCTCGACGTGGCAGACGTTGTGTGTCACGGTTATTGTTTCTGGCTTTTTTGCCTTAGCAATTGCGCCTATAATCTTCGCCGTGCCGCTGTCGCCCTGCATTGCGTTATAAAGTTCGCCGAACGCGCGATATATTATGTCTGATTGAGTCATTTATTTTAACCGTTGCGCGCGATACGCCTGACCGCTTTAAGACAGCGCGTCATGCGTTCGGTGCCGAAATATTCGTTGAATGTGTCGCAAAGCGTTTCAAGCTCTGCCTTGCGATAGGTCATGTTCTGCGTTTCGAGCTTTCTCAAAACCTTTTTCGCCAAAATGTCGTCAAGCGCGTCCAGCTCGTCGCCGCCGCAAGCCACATAGACGGGAACATAGGTCATTATCTGCTTCATTATACGGTTGCCGAATGAAACGTGATAGTTTTCCGCAAGATAGCCGTCAATCTGCTTCAAGCGTTCGCGGGTGGTCTCAGATACGGCGTGGGTTCTGATTGCGTTATCGGTAAGCTCTTTGAATTTTTTGGCGGATATGGGAAGTTCTCTCCCCGCGGAAGCCATAAAGGGCTCCGACTTGGTGTCTATATTTATGACCATTGCTCTATCGTACACCTTATCGGATATCGCAAACGTCGAGTCGTCGTTGTTCGCCGTTCCCAAAAACCACATATTTTCGGGCAGGCGCACACGCCCGTTGACTATGCCCTCGGGATCGTCGGGCCAGTGGTCGGTAACGACGTCGAGATTGCGCGAATCGGGATTGGGAATTTCAAGCAGAGACAAAAATTCCGCAAAGTAATATTCCACCCTCGCTATATTCATCTCGTCGAGAATTGTTATAAACATATCCTCGCGCCCGTTGGCTTCGTAAATCTTCTGCAAGAGCTGCGTCTCGTTGAAACGCTTTGTGAACTCGTTATAGTATCCCAAAAGGTCCGACCTGTCCTTCCACATGGGTTGAACGGGTATGACCGTCGAGGGATTGCCGATAAATTCGCCGAATGCAAAGGCGAGCGAAGTTTTGCCCGTGCCCGACATGCCCTGTAAAATGAGAATGTGCGACACGGCGAGCCCCGCTATAAATTCGCGGATAATCCTTATATCGTAATAGAGGTGAAGTTTGCCCGCGGCGAAATTGCGGAAAGCTTCGCAAAAATCGCTCAAAGTCACCTCGTCGACGAAATCGGTAGGCTGTCTTTTATACAGTTCGGCGTCGAGCTGTTTTAGCATATCGAAGCGCGACCCCAACTGCTGTTTTTCCTCTTCGGATTTGTCCGCGCTCTTCCCGATTCTTCTCACGAACGACGAAAAGCGATATTCGTTGACCATAACCGCAATAACTATCGCGACAAGCAAAAATACGACTGCGGCAATGTAGATGACGATGAAAAGGGGCGAGGTGAGCATTTCCCATACGTTTTGCAATGAGGCTAAAAGGTTCATTTCTCTTCTTTGCCTCCCTCTGACGTAAGAGCAATACATTCAGGTATCTTATCCACACCGAAAATTTCCGAAAGGGCGCCCGAGATTGACAAATCGCAGATTTCGTCCTTCCATATAAGCGACAGCCAAGGAATCAATTCCGCCGCCATCGCGCCGTCTATTGCTTCGTCAATCTCCCCGCCGCAAGCCGCTACAACTGCGGCATGCATTTCAAGCTTTATCCAGATATGGTTGCCAATATGCCCCGACTTGCACTTTTCGTCGAGCATGTCCACCTTCTTCCACACCTCTTCGCCGAGGGGATATTCGTCGCGCACAGTCCTGCACATTGCGGATATGCGCTCAAATCCCACCGTCTGCACTATCGTCATGCGCGAAGCGGGTTCGACGGTCTCGCATACGGGCGATAATACGGCTGCCACCTGCGCCAAACTTTCGGGCAGGCGGACTCTTTCGTCCTCCACCTCTACAACGACAAGCAGATTTTGGGGTAGGGGAACGCTTCTCTCGCCTATTATCAACGCCGTCTTTCTGCGCGCAAGAACGTCGGCGAAGGGACGGAACAGCGGATCGCACAAGTTGCTATCCACGTGCCTTATCAGCGCGGTATGAAGATAAGCCGTCTCCCTGCCCGCCGCTTCTATTGCGGTTGCAAGCGAAGTGGGGAAATTTGCGTGACCGTTCGGACGCCATACGGCAAACAAATCCTCATAGCGGGCATACTTCTCGGCGTTGTCGATATATGCCTTTCTGCCGAAGTATTCGGCGACAATCTCGGCAAGCGCCGCGCCGCCGCCCTTGGGCACAAATATGAGTTGGGTCGAAGAGAGTGCGGCTATCCAATTGCGCAGACAGCTTTCGGAAACGCTTATTCCGTGCTCGGTCGCGAACTGTCCGCAGTCGCGTATAAGCTGGGTAAAGGTAAGTTTTTTGTCATAGAACTGCGGCACATCGGCGACGACGACGGGCTCTTCCACTTTCTTGGCTTCCGCCGTCCTCGTCTCCCGCGCTATCTCTGCGGCGTGGAAGGCGCTCTCGAACTCGGTGTCCGAGGTCATCTTCCCGTCGTGTTCCACTTCGAAATAATATTTATCCCAATGGTTCTTGCCCATCTTCGTGCGCCACAATTGCCTGTCGATTAAGGTTGCGAATACGGCGACAATGGGCGTCCCCACGGCAAAGCACGAGACAATGCGGAGGGCTATCTTTTCCGCCACGCCGCCGTTATCGGACAGCAGAATTCCGCCGAGAACAAAGCAGACGGCAATAAGAATCGGCGACATTATGAGCGCGACGGTGCGTATTCGCACCATTCTCTTCCTGTTGAGGCTCCCCAAAATTGGCACGAGCGAAATGACGGCGACCGCCACGACAAACAGCGACCACTCCACCGTCTCCTCGACTGCGACAGTAAGTAAAATATAGTCCAGCGCATATGCTAATACGAGCACGGACACCAACAAGAAGAAAATCAACGCCAAAAGGGGCAGTGCGTATATGGCTGCCTTGTGCAAAATATTCAGTTTGTCGATTGAAGTTTTGGGCTTATCGACCATGCGCTCGTATCGCCTTACGCGCGATAAGTCCTCGTAATCACCGTCGGGCGAATAGTCGGCGTTTCTCTCGCCCGACTGTTCGCGAGCAACGCCGTCCACAAACTTCTTGCCGTGAAGCCGAATGTCTTGCGACGACGCGCCTATATAGATATCATAATCTCCCGCCTCCACGTTGTCGGTGTAAAGACAGGGGTCGAAAGTTTCAAAGTCATCTTGGGAAAGCGGAATGGTTATCTGCTTGCTCTCCCCCTTGCGCAAAAATATCTTGCGGAAAGCCCGCAACTGCATTTTAGGCGTAATGCGTTTGGTGGCGGGCGCGCCTATATACAGCTGCGCCACTTCATAGCCGTCATATTTTCCGCAGTTTGTGACGGTGAAAGTTACGTTTTCGCCGTCTATAGAGAGCTGCGAATATTTGAAATCGGTATAGGTAAGCCCATAGCCGAATGGATAGCGAACCTTGATTCTGTCAAGCCCGTAACGCCGATAGCCGACAAAGGGACCTATCCTCATCCTGCCCGAGTCTCTGTTTGCGCGAAAGGCACGGAAATAGCCGTCCGCCCTGTCGTAATACGACCTGACAAGCTTGCCCGAAGGATTTTCTTCGCCGCAGAGTATTCGGGCGAGAGCCTCCCCCGCAAATTCGCCGTCTGTGGGCGCGACAAACAGTGCGTCGACGCTTGAGTCAAAACCCATATCGACGGGCACGTCGCCTAAGACTATCGCCACAACCCTTTTGCCCGCCCTTTTCAAAGCTTCTAAAATGACCAGCCTGTTGACGGGCAACATTATCTCGCGCCCCGTCTCGTCGGGATAGAGGAACAATAAAACAACGTCGGCGTCGGCAGTCGCCCTGACCGCAGTGGGTATGAGCGAATCGCTCCTCTGCTTTGCGCGATCGTAGCCCTGCGCCTTGCCGACCACGTGGAATTTATCTTCGAAAAGCGACATATCGCCGTACGCTTCACCCAAAATGGCTATCTTCGTGCCGACCGCCATTGGCAGTATGCCGCTGTTTTTGAGCAGAACAAAGCTCTCTGCCGCCGCGCGGCGACGCGAAGCCTTGGAAATATGCATATCCTCAGACAATTCGTGCGGCTCAGCGTCCAAAGAAACGCGTTCAGCCCAAGCCGCCTGCTCCCCGTCCGCCGCAACGCTATCCGCCTTTTGTGCATCGTCCTTCAAGCTCTCGGGGCGAATTTCGAGAGAATTGACGTTTATCGCAAAATCAATTATCTCATCGACAAGCAAATCAAGTTTTTCGTCGTCGAGCGCGCTTCCGTCGCGGATGGATTCTTCAAGCTCGCGGTGGGCTATACTGCCCTCGGCTTCATATGATTTAAGTTGCGCATATCTTCTTGCCGCCCTCTCGAGGGGGATTGTACTGCCGCCGAGGGTTATTCTGCCGCGAAGCATATTCACGGCGTCTGCGGTGAAAGTTTCGCCCTCGCCGACCACAAAGACATCCTCACCCAACAATCCCTGTTGAATTTCGTTTAGTATTGAGCGATTGGTGTCATAATAGCCCGCCCCCTCGCGCGAAGGGTTCATAAAGACAGCGTCGCACTGACTGTCCTTCGTCGCGGACAGGAAGGGCTTTATAAACAGCTCGTGCACCGCGCCTGCGTCCTCGCGCACGTCGAGATAGGCGATATCGTCCGCCGCGAGCGAGGGTTTGGACAAGCCGACCGCCGCCCCCGTTCCCTTTACCGAACGAATAATTTCCGCGCCGATTGCGCCGTTTAAAAAGGCGTCCTCGGACAGCCCTTCGACCAAGGGGTCTACCGTCGATTTAAGGTCGGGAGTAACGAAGAGCTTAGCGCCCTCCTTTGCCCCCTCAAGCACGAGTTCTTCGGTCATCTTGCCGATAAGCGAGGGATTCCACGTGCGCGCTGCGCTCGAATAGGACACGCCCTGCGCCTTGCCGAGTTGGTTCAAAAGAGCCTTTTTGACAGCGGGAACGCCCGCCCTTTCAAAAGGCTCGTCCTCGAGAGCGGACGAAACGATAGCCACCTTCTGTAAAGTATTGAGTTTTTCGATAATTTCGCCGTGCTTCAACATATCAGTCCTTATCCCTCAAAGTACAGGTGATTTCCGTCTGCGCTCCCAACGCGTCCGAAGTTTTTGAAACGGCGCTGTCGAAAACGCCTATTCTCCACGCAACCGCTCCTGCGGCGGCGGTAATTCCGATTACCGCGATAAGTGAAATCAGAATATACTTTCTGCCCTTCTTCTTGACAGTGCAAGCGGGCTTTTGTTTAAAACAAACTTCGACGTCCGCCGCGCTCCGACCCAGCCCGAGCGTGACTTCGCCCTTCTCGTCAATCGCGTATTCGTATTTCTCGGAAAATATCGACGTGAGACGGGCTTCAACCGAGACACAGCCTTCGCTGACCTTTACGTCGGTCACGGCAAATTCGCCGCCGCGCTCGGCAAACAGCCCGCTCCTTTCCAAAACATACTCGGCAATCGCTTTCCCGTCCTTATCCCTTTCGGTGAGTTTAAAACGGATTCCCGTCACCAACACGTCGCTCGCGTTGAAAAAGCGCAGAGCCGCCCTCGGGTTGACGCCGCCCATTATGACGTAACGCGACAGATACACGGGGAATCCGCCGGGGTAGGGCAGTCTTTCGCCCATGGGCTCTCCCCCCGCCGAAACGCGGGAATCGAGTTTATCGGGCGCAAGTTTGTTGTGTTTTATCTGCTTTTTTAATTTTTTGAGATTTTTTAGGGCGTTTTTCTTCGCCGCTTTAAGATTGGCTCTTTCGGTCTTATCGTTTAAATCGATGACCTTCTTCTCATCGTGCTTCATCGGAATCCCCCCTCTTTCGCAGGAAGAACCCGCCGAGTGAAATTATTGCAGTAACGCATACAGTCACAGCCGCTGTCGTTCCCAACACCGCCGCCCAGACGCCCACGGGCAGACTCATACTCATAGTAAATCCGTCGAGTAACCGAAGGGCAAACGTAAGACCAAGCCATAACATGAGGTCGACCGAAAGCGCAAGGCTTACACAGAGAACGCAAAGCCATAAAACATAGCCGCGGTTGAAAGCGCGCCGTTCCTCGGGGACTGGATCGTCGTCAATACACACAAGCCGCAATGTTACATAGTCGGTATTTGCGGGCAGGCGGGTTATCGACGTCTTGTCCGAGCCGTTGAATTTTTCCTTGACGCGAAGAATTTGAATTATATCGTTATCCTCGCCGTATACGGTCAGCTCGTATTCGGCATATGCCGCCACCGACGCCAATTCTCCGCAAAAATACAGCCCGTCCGCATCGTGACCGACGCGATAACGCTTAATATAGCGTCTCACGGAGGACGACGGGGAATACACAACGGTGTCCCCGTATTCGTCGCTGTATCGGTCAACGGCTTTGACGCGCACGGTCAAAGTTGCGGCTCGGGTCTTGAGCATTATTTTGGGTATAACGGTTGCCGTAAACAACAAAATGAAAGCCACACCCATAACCAACCAAACTATCCAGAATGCCATGATAACATTCTAACACAATATTATATAGGTGTCAAGTGATTGGGTTTTACGGTGCGGTTAAATTGCGGCATTACGCCGATTTTTTTACATATTTTTTAACCATTTTTGTTGCTTTATTCCGCCGTATTCAAAATTTTACAGTTTATAGCAAAAAATCCGCCTCTTTTCTCCGATCAAAAAGGGCGGATTTTTAAATATATATTGATATTTTTGCTATTTTTCAGCTCTTTAAAGCGGCGGCGAGGGCTTCCGCCAAAGCTTTTAATTCCCTCTCGCTCTCGTCGTTCAAAGCCGAGCGGATTTTGACGTATGGTTCGACAAATTTCAGATCTTTACAGCCCTCGAGCTTGGCTTGCATAGCCTTTGCCGCAAAGGGCGCCCAACTGCCGTTTTCAATAAGCCCCACTACTCTGTTCTTGAAATTGCGCTCTGTAAGGCAATCCACAAACTCGCGCATGGTGGGGAACATTTCGCCGTTATAGGTCGTCGTCGCGAGGACGATTGCCGAATATCTGAACGCTTCGGCTATACAATATGTCCTCTCTGTGCGAATCAAATTGCATTTTCGGGCTTTGACGCCGCGCTTTTCAAGCTCATTGCAGAGCATATCGACAGCCTTTTCGGTGTGTCCGTACACCGTTGAATAGGCAACCAACACGCCCTTTTCTTCGGGGTCATAATTAGACCACTTATTATACAGCCCCAAATAGTAGCCGAGATTATCGCTTAATATAGGTCCGTGCAGAGGACAAATCCTCTCAATTTGATATAAAGACAACTTTTTGAGAAGGGCTTGCACTTGCATGCCGTACTTGCCGACGATTGCAAAGTAATACCTTCGCGCCTCATCCTCCCACTTCTCGTCGTATGAAAGTGCACCGAACTTGCCGAATGCGTCCGCCGAAAACAGGCTCTTCGACTTGTCGTCGTAACAGGTCATAACCTCGGGCCAGTGCACCATGGGCGCGAATATGAATTTCAAGCTCCTCCCGCCCAAATCGAGGCTGTCTCCGTCCTTCACCACAACTCTTCTATCGGCATAATCCTCGCCGAAAAACTCGTTGAGCATGACGAAGGTCTTGTTGTTGCCGACCACTTTCGCCTCGGGATATTGCCTTGTAAATTCAAATACGTTTGCCGAATGGTCGGGCTCCATATGGAGAACGACTATGTAATCGGGCTTTCTTTCGCCCAAAGTTTTTTTGACGTTTTCAAGCCATTTTTCGCCGAAATGTGCGTCAACGCTGTCGAGAACGGCACACTTTTCGCCGCAGACGACGTACGAATTATACGCCATTCCGTGCTTGACGGGCAAAATCCCCTCAAACAGGTCTATCTCCGTATCGTCCACGCCCACATAATAAAGTCCATCGGAAATATCTTTCATTTTTATCTTCCTTATTTTTTCTTCTTTTTGAATACGTTGCCGACTTTTATAAGATGATTAGCCGAGAAAATATTTATAACTATAAGCAAAATACTGAATATCCCGAGCGCAAGGGCTTGATAACCGGGATTAATCGACGCGCCGAATAATGTAAGATTATATCCGAAATCGCCCGTCACGCTCTCTATAAGTTCGGCTCCACCCGCTATTCCCGCGAGCATTTGGCTCATATTGGTTATAGGGGTTGCCATAAACGAATAGCGCAGCATCGAACAGGTGTATGTCCCGGGGAAGAAACAGCAGATATTGCTGACCCATTTGGGCATCATGCCGAGGGGCATATACGCGCCCATGATAAATCCGACCGCCGTCGAAAAAATCATTATAACGCTGCCCATCGTCGCGTCGCGCCTTATGAACGAGCAGATGAACACGGTGAAGAGCACCGAGCTTATCGAGGAATACAGAAGAATTCCCAATATCTGCAAGAAATCGACGAAACTTATCACAAATTCGCCGAGGCAGGCGAGATATATAAAGCAGACAATCAAGAACAAAAAGCAGATAAATATCGTGACGATGAAGTTATACAAGAAATAACTTGCAATCAGAAGGCTCTTGCTGACGGGCGACGACGCAAAGTCGCGGTTGACGCCGTTTTCCTTGTCGTTGACGATAATGTTGTTGGTCTGCAAAGACACCGTTATTGTGGATATGGCGATAATTCCGCTCAACATCCACGAGTCCACCACCGTCTCAATCGACTTTTTATAGTCCTCGTAATTTAAGTTTATGCCCTGTTTAGTGTTGATTTCGAGTATGGCTGATTTAACTCCGTCAAGCTCCAAATCGCGCAAAAACAGGATATATATCGCAAAAATTATGAGCGGCGCGATTATCGTGAAGAAAACCCTTATTTTGTTGCGGAAGAGCACCAAAAGGTGCCTTCTGACAAGCTGACAGAACATATCGATGTAGCTCGAAGGCTTAACTTTAATCGTTTGCATCTTCTTCACCCGCCATTCTGATATTTTTGCCCGTGACGTTCAAAAATACGTCGTCCATCGAGCCCTTCAAAATCTCGATATCATTCAGATATTTGTCGTACTTTGCTATTATCTTCTTCGCCTGCGCCGTGTCCGCAATAAACAGCCTGTACGCCTCGCGCTCGGCGTCATAGTCGAAGTCCACGCCGTCGGCTTTCAACATATCGTCAAAACTCCTATCCTCGGGTCCGTAACTTATGATATAGTCCTTGGAATATGCGTTTTTGAGCTCGTTGGGGGTGCCGTGGGCGATAATCTTGCCCTTGTCCATTATGACGACGTCCGTTGCCTTTTCCGCCTCCTCAAGATAGTGCGTCGTGAGGAAGACTGTCATGCCCGTCTCCGTCCTTATGTTGTCGATAAGCGACCAGACGGCAAGGCGGGTCTTGGGGTCAAGCCCCGTCGTCGGCTCGTCCAATATGAGAAGTTTGGGGCGGTGCACCATCGCTCTCGCTATATCCACCCTCCTCATCTGTCCGCCGCTCAACTTGCCCACGGGTTTATTCAAAATGGGTCCGAGGTCGAGAAGATTGGTAATAGTGGCAATCGTCGTCTTTTTCTCCTCTTTGGGGAGCGAATAGAAGGACGTGCGTATTTCAAGGTTCTGTTTTACGGTCAAATCCTTGTCGAGAACGCTCGTCTGAAAGACGATGCCCGTCTCCGACTTTATCGAGACGGGGTCCTCGTCGATATCCTTGCCGTTGACGAAAATTTTGCCCGAATCCTTATTCAAAATTGAGCAGATTATGTTGATTGTTGTGGATTTGCCCGCGCCGTTTATGCCGAGAAATGCAAACAGCGAGCCCTTTTCCACCTCAAACGAAATGTCGTCAACGGCTTTGTTTTCGCCGTACGACTTGCACAGATGCTCGATTTTAAGGGCAGAAATCAATTTGTTTTCCAAGTATTCACCTATCAGTTATTTTTGGTATTTCGCTTCACTTTAACCCACTTGGGCTTTGACATTGTGCCGATACAAATGGTAATCGTATATACAATCAAAAAGAACGGGAAGAACACGACGGCGGTTATAAGTTCTCTTCTCTTCTTCGCGCCGAGTTTTTTATATTCAACCAACGCAAGCACAAGAGCCTGTATATATCCGAAGAACACGAAGAGCCCCAAAAGTATGCATGCGGCAATAATTATGGTGTTCCAAAGTAAGGTTTTATAGTACTCAATGGGGTATAGCGTCAGCTCTAACCCGCCGTATGCGGCAAAGCCCAAAAATACGAAATTATAGATATAGAATAGCGGAATCCACGTCGCGAGAAGGACGGTGTAGATGAGCAAGCTGTAAGTCATGAATACTTCCAAGCATGAAAGGCTCCCCGTCTTGAAGAAGTGCCCCAACAGCTTGAAGAGTTTTGTCTTTAAAAGTTTTGAAGTGCCGCTGCCTATGCGCCTGTTTCGGTTATACGTAACCTTCAACGAAGAAGGCATGTCCTCATATACAATTGCGTCCTCGACGTATCTGCCCTTTATCCCCTGCAACAGGCGATTGAAATAATACTCGGCGTCCTCGGAAATGGTTTCGCAGTCGTATCCCCCCGTCGCCTTCAACATTCTGACGCTCATCATCGCGCCGCTGCCGTTGACGTGGGCGGCTAAGTTGAGTCTCTCCCTCACCCTGCTTCCGTAGCGCGATTCAAACACATAGAACATTGCGCATGCCTTTGTGAAGAAGTTTTGGGTGCCGTTTATCGCACCCTCGTAGGGACGGGCAAGGTCCACGCCCGCTTGATAGGCGTCGTTCATCTTCAATGAATATACGTCGTTCAAATGGTTGTCCGCGTCCACCCTTATTATCATCTCGTACGGGTCGTCCTCGATAGCCATAATGTAATCCATGCCGTAACGCAGGGGATATACAGCCATATTGTGCGATTCGTCGGGGTCGTCAAGAGTGAGCACAATCGCGCCCGCCTTCTTCGCTTCTTCGGCGGTTTTATCGGTGCAGTTGTGCGCCACAACGAATACGTCGAATTTTTCACGCGGATATTTCTGACCGTCTATAATCGACTTGACCGAGTCATAGATAACGTCCTCTTCGTTGTGCGCGGGTATGAGATAGGCTATCTTCGCCTTTACTTCCGATTCGGGCCACGTCTTCTTTTTGACAAATGAAAAGACGACGTAAAGGACCTGTATCAAAAGGGGTATCCCTATAAGCAATAAGACAATATAGTTCAGTATACTCAACACACGGTACACTATTTCATACCACATAAGTACTGTCCTCTCTCGTGTTTTACCAAATTTTATAACACAAATATAAATTCAGTATAAAATAATTATAAAATAAAGTCAAGAAATTAAGGGGTTATGCGGTTAAAACGCGCAATATATGCCAAAAACCTATGCGGAGGTATTTTATGAATCCCATTAAGGAAAAGAGCAAATCGCTTGAAAACAACTTTTTACCTTTGAGAAAGATGTATCCCAAGAGCTACAACAAGGAGAGAACTTCGCCCTATACAAAGACGCGCGTAATACTCATGAACGGCACGGAATTCGAGTCGCAATGGTTCATGCACAACTTTGCAAGGCACTGCGACGAGCCCGAAATATTAAACGCGCTCGCCGTGGTGAGGCGGCAGGAACAGCAACAGCAAAAGCGCATAAGCTGTCTAAAACCCATTAACGAGAGCATACTCGAAACGACGATTGCATACGAACAGCTCGCCGTCGATCTGACAGCCGTGCTTGCCCGCAACGAAAAGGACGAGAACAATATTAAGGCTCTGAATTTTGCGCTTTTGGAGGACTTCGACCACCTCTATCGCTATGCAAATCTGCTTAAAACGGACAAAGACATTGACGCGGATATGCTCGTCGGCAAGTTTACCGAAATCATGCCCGGTCGCCCCACGGTAGCCGAGCACCGCTTTCCCTCGGACGACGTAAAGCCGCACATGGACGCAAAGCACGCCGACATATATTCAAAGCTCGTCGCATGCACTATTACGGCTGCCGAACAGCAGACCATGAATTACTATATGAATATCGCGCAGTGGTATAAAAACGACTTGGGGCGCAGGCTGTACGCCGAAATCGCCATGATTGAGGAAGCGCACGTCACGCAATACGAGAGCCTTAAAGACCCCACGATGACTTGGCTCGAACAATGGGTTATGCACGAGTTCACCGAGTGCTGGCTGTACTACTCCGCCATGCAGGACGAGAGCGACGAGAGCATAAAGAAAATTTGGACGGAACACTACAAAATGGAGATTGCCCACCTCAAGATTGCGGCAAAACTGCTCAAAAAGTACGAAAATAAGTCGTATGAGAGCGTTATCGGCACGGGCGAGTTCCCCAAACTCTTAAAACTCGGCGGAAACAAGGACTATATAAGGAAGGTCTTGGGCGACACCATTCTCCTCACTGCCGACAACACGCACGAAAAGTTTGACTATAAGGAGATTAAAAAGATACCCGACGACCACAGATTTTTCAGCTATCAGAAGTTTATGTCTGGCGACCCCGATAAAAACCCCTCGCACATCGTCATCAAAAAGACTATCGAAAAGCTCGGCAAGGACTTCAGATATCAGGACAGCGACCACCCCGTCAAGGACTTGCGAAACAGGCATGACGACAACGTAAAAATTTCAAGGACAAAGTAGTTTTTTGTTTCAATGCGCCGCGCGAAAATTTTCGCGCGGCGCATTGAAATTTACATAAAAAACAATCAAGATTTTATCTTTATTTGCCCGTCTTTTGGGCTTTTTTAAGCTGTTTTTGCCGTATTTTGCCCTCTTTTACGAATTTTTTCAACTCCTTAAAGGTATGCTCCTCGCCCTCGTCTTTGAGCATCGTCAAAAAATATTCCAATCTCTCTCGGGTATTCGGGTGCATGCCGTCGCGGTCGGTCCTCGTCAGAAAATAGTCGAGGGGGCTTGCGTCGGTGTACTTATCTTTAAGATAAATCTTGCTCGCCGCAACCCTGTCGCAGACCATCTCGGCAAAGTACACGGGCGGCATCTCAACGTAAGTCCTCCTGCCGTCGGCAAAGTCCGTCCAATACTCAAAGTGGTGCTTATTTCTACCCTTATGGTGAAGCCACGCCGCCGAATATCCCAAAACCTCCCTCTCGCGGGCTTGCGGGCTGCGGAAACCTTGATAAAATTTCACCCCCGCCCAAAATTCAGACGGGGAATATTTGGATAAATCGTGCAGTAATCCGCGGCGGTAAAGCCCAGCCTTGAAGCAAAGTTTTCTCACCGCGCGCCTGTGGCGCATGACGGTTGCAAGGTGCTTAAAAAATTTCATACTAAATTTCAACTTCAAATCCGTCGTATGCGGGCGTTACGCCCAACTCCCCGCATATTCCCTCCAGCCTTTCGCGGACGGGATTGCAGTTGTGGGAAAAGTGTGTGGCGATAAACTTTGTCTTATCGTCCGCCACGCCGTATTCAAACAGCTTCTGCATTGTTATTTTGTCGTCGGGCAGACCCATATGTCGAGAATATTCGCCGCCCTCGTGCTCGCCGAAAGTGCAGTCCAGCGCGACGAGGTCGGCATGGCAGCCGCACTCCTTCAAATATTCAAACGCGCCGTCCGAAATCCTGCCCGTGTCATAGAGGTGCAGATAGCCCTTCCCGCCCTTTTCAACATGATATAAAAGCGCGTCCTCCGTCTTGCTGTGATTTGCGGGGATAGTCGTCACGGTATACCCGCCCACCTCAAATCTCTCAAAGGGAGAAATTTGAGTAAAGGATATATTCTTCAAAACGACGTCCTTCATCTCGCGGGCGGTGCACTCCGAAAAGACCTTCCCCACCTCTTGATTTCCGTATATTTTAAGAGCGCTTCCGTCCGTCACCGCATACTTATAGCCGCGCAGAATGAAGTCGTGCGCGTAAAAATGATCCATATGCGAATGTGTGACGAGAAGATAGCGGATATCTGAAAGATTTACGCCGAAGCGCAGAGAATTTGAATAGGCTTCGGGCGGAAAATCTATGCACAGCTCGCCGTCCAACAGAACCTGAGTGCGGGCGCGGAACTCCGAATAGCCCAATCTTCTGATATTTTCGCAATTTGCACACTTGCAGAAAACGGCGGGAACGCCCTCCGCAGCCGCGGTGCCGAGATAACGTATTTTCATATCAATAGCCAAAACAGGGCGACTTGCGCCCTGTAAATTAAATTTCGTATATAACCGTTACCGGTCCGTCGTTCAGTTGTTCTATCTTCATATCCGCGCCGAAAACTCCGCATTTGACTTGCGGAACGCTCTCGCGAAGAGACGATAATACAAGCTCGTAAAGATAGTTTGCGCGCTCGGGTCGCTCCGCCTCGGTAAAACTCGGTCTGTTGCCGTGCGAACAGTCGCCGTACAGCGTGAATTGCGAAATCAGCAAAACCTGCCCGCCGATATCGTTTACGGACAGATTCATTTTGCCGTTTTCGTCCTCGAACACGCGCAGGGCGGAAATCTTTTTCGCCATTGCCGCCGCCTGCGCCTCGGTGTCGCCGACCTTAACGCCGAGATACACCGCCAAGCCCTTGCCGATTTCAGAAATTAATTTTCCGTCAACCGACAGGGCGCACTTTAAAACGCGCTGTATTACGGCTTTCATTTGTTATTTGCCGACCCTCGACATATATTCGCCCGTGCGGGTGTCGATGCGGATTATTTCGCCCTCTTCGACGAACATGGGCACCTGAATGGTCGCGCCCGTCTCCACCTTCGCGTTCTTCATGACGTTGGTCGCAGTATTGCCGCGGACGCCCGGCTCGCACTCGATTATCTTGAGCTCGACGAAGTTTTCGGGTTCAACCGAAAAGGCGTTACCGTTCAACGACTTGACGGTTACAGTGTCGTTCTCCTTGATGTATTTGAGCGCGTCCTCCACCTGACCGGGGTTGAGGGTAATCATATCGAAGGTGTCGGGGTCCATGAAATAATAGAACTCGCCGTCGGTGTATGAATAGGTCATCTTCCTCGTCTCGACCTGAGCCGTTTCGAGCTTTGCCGTGGGGTTGAAGGTGATATCCGAAAGCACCTGCCCCGTCACGACGTTTTTGAGCGTCGTCCTTACGAACGCCGCGCCTTTACCGGGCTTGACGTGCTGGAATTCGGTCACGGTGTAAACGCCCTTGCCGTTGTACTCGAAGGTGGTGCCCTTCCTGATGTCGCCTGCTAAAATGGATGCCATAGTTGTTTTCTCCTTAAAGATTTCAAGTTAATTATCGGCTTTTTACCTTTATATTTTACAAAATTATGAGATTTTTTGAGCTGTCGGTCAGGCTTTTGACCTTTCCGCCCTCAAGAGTAACCGTGTCCTCTATGCGTATTCCGAACTCGCCCGCAAGGTATACGCCGGGCTCGTCGGAAAACACCATTCCGTCCTCAAAGACAGTCTCGTCGGACTGCGAAAGCGTGGGGAATTCGTGTATATTGACGCCCAGGCTGTGCCCCAACGAATGGGTGAAATAGTCCGCCAACCCGTGTTTTGCGAAAAAGTCGCGGGCAATCGCGTCGCCATCTTTGCCCTTTATGCCGCTCTTGAACTGCTCCTTGACGAGCATGTGCGCCTGCAATACCAAATCGTAATATTTTTTGAATTTTTCGTGATTATTATCGTCGCCAAAGAGAAATGTGCGGGTGCAATCAGAACAGTAGCCGTTTACTTTACAGCCGAAGTCAATTAGTACAACGTCGCCGAACTTCAACTTTTTCAAGCCCGTCTCGTGATGGGGAACGCTGGAATTTTCGCCGAAGGCGACAATAGTTTCAAAGCTCGTCCCGCTCGCCCCGTAACGGCGCATCAAATATTCAAGCTCCGCCGCAACGTCGTTTTCGCTCATGCCTTCTCTAATCTTCGGCAGTAAATCGCAAAAGGCTCTGTCCGTCGCCGCGCATGCCAAGGAAATATTTTTAATCTCTTCCCCGCTCTTTACAGCCATCGCCCTATTGAAAGCGGGCGTGCTGTCAACAATTTCAAAACCGCTGTTTTTAAGACTTAAATAGTCCTCTGCGGTGAGTTTGGAAAGCGGCATCGCTATACTTTTATATGAAGATAAGAGCGACGAAAGTTTGACCTTGCGGGGATATTCTTTCACCTCGATATCGCTATCGAAAAACGCCTTTTCCGCCGCCTCGAGATAGCGTTTGTCTGTATAAAAAATCGTGCCCTCTCTATCGGTTATCAAAACACCGAACGAACTTGCAAAGCCCGTAAGATAAAATCTGAAATCCTCGTTCAAAGTGACGAGCGCGTCCGCGCCGACCCCGCGAAAGACCTTTTTGCAATTATTCCTTACCATGTCATTTTACCAAAATATTCGCTATATGTCAACAGTATTGTAAATATGTTTCATCTCTAAGGCGTCCGCCGCCTGTGTGCCCGCCGACTCGCTCACGATGTACGGTTCAAGCCCCGTCCTCTTCAATGCGACTGCAAGCGGCGCAAATTCGGGACCGTAAATTTTATCTTCGAAAGTCAAGTGCTTTATCTCGCCCTTGCCGCCGTACATAATTTTCGAAAAGTGCGCGTGGAAGTGCTTAACCCTGTCAAAACCGAGCTCGTCAATCATATAGCGAAGTCTCGTTTCAAAGTCCTCTTCCGTCTTCAAACTCCCCTGTTCGCGGGCGTTTATGTGCCCGAAATCCACTGCGGGCGTGAAGCACTTATCTATTTTGCAAAATCCGACAATCTCTTCAAGGGTGCCTATCTGCGCAAGCTTGCCCATTGTCTCGGGGCAAAACATTACGTCCTCATATCCGTTGAGATATATAAAATCGCACAGCCTTTTCAGCCGTTCTTCGGTGAGTTTCACCGCCGTATCTCGCGTGGCTTTCCCCTGCGCCGCGGGGTGAAATACAAGGCGCTTGCCGCCCATAAGCTTTAAATATTTTGCGCTCGACAGCACGTATCCGAAAGATTTCTGCGCCATCTCGTCATCGGGATTTGCAAAATTTATGTAGTAGGGCGCGTGAACGCTTATCTCAATTCCGTTCTCTTTGAAAGCTTCGCCTATCTCTATCGCCTTGCTCTCGGACAGCATTATCCCTCTGCCGAAAGAGTATTCATAGCAATCAAGCCCGAGGTTTTTGCAATAACCCGCCGCCTGCGCCGTATACTTAAAGCCCGCCGCTTCAAAACCGTCGTCGTTGCCGCTCGGTCCGAATTTAATCATCTTGTTCCTGCCTTATTTTCAGGATATCCTGCTCCAACTGCGCCTTGAGCTCTTCGGGCGTTTCAAACTTTATTATATCGCGGATATAGTCGACGAACTCGACCTTAACGACTTCGCCGTAATTGTTGCCTTCATATCCGTCGAGGTGAACTTCCAGAAAGCTCTCCTCCTCGCCGAATGTGGGACGGGGGCCGTAGTTGGCGATACCGTTATACACATTTTCGCCCACCGTGCACTTGACGGTGTAAACGCCCTGTTTTATCTTGACCTTGTTTTCGGGATAGACGACGTTCATCGTGGGGAAGCCGAGAAGCGACTGCCCCCTCTCCGCGCCCGCAACGACCTCGCCGCTGACAAAATAGTTGCGCGTCAAAAGCTTATTTGCCGTCGCAATATCGCCGCTTTCAAGCATAGTCTTGATTTTAGAGGTGCTTATCTTTTCGCCCTCGTACATCACGTCCTTGACGGGCATATACCACACGCCGTTGTCCTCGTCGTCGGCATAATTTTTGAGGGTTGACGATTTACCCTTTGCGCCCGCGCCGAAGCGGAAATCCTTGCCGCTCATGTAGGCTTTGACGTTGATTTTGTCGTCGAGCATGTCGAGGAACTTTGCGGCGTCAATCTTTTTGAATTCTTCGGTGAAATCGATTTTCAGAACGAATTTTACTTTGAACTGCTCCAAAAGATTCAGCCGCTCGTCAAAAGTAAACACCTGATCGCCGCCCTTGCCGTCCGTGAAGGTCATCACGCCCAAATCAAGCCCGTTGATTTTTGCCTGCAGGCGCGCCTTTTTCAACAGTTCCAAGTGCCCCTCGTGGAGGGAATCAAAACAGCCGAGCACGATAAGGCACGGATAGTTATAGCTGTCCTCATTGAATTTGACAATTTCTAACATAGTTTTGTCCTGACCTTTAAAACTCCGTTTTTTACTTCGGCAAGTCCGTAAAACGCGCCGTCCGAATTGAAAATTTTATATATTCCGTCCGCCCTTTCACAGCCGATTGAAAGCCCGTTGAATAGCTTTTTGCACTCCGCCGCGCTCGGCGTCAAACTCTCCATGTTAAGAAGCGATTGGGTGGGAATGACGTAATCGGCAATGTTTTGGGCGTTGAGTTCTCTTGTCTGTATTGCGTCGTCTATCTCAAAAGGTCCGCTCCTTGTGCGGACGAGCGCACTCATCACCGCGTGCGTTCCGAGAGCCGCCCCGATATCCCTTGCAAGCGACCTTATATAGGTGCCCGCGCCGCAGTCGATATCGAAAACAAAGCTATCTTCTCCGACCTTTTCAACGCAAAAAATTGCATATATATTGACATTTTTGGCGGCAAGCTCAAAATCTTTGCCCTCTCGGGCGAGGTCGTAACCCCGTCTCCCGCCGACGCTCTTTGCGCTGTACTTTGGCGGCACTTGGGATATCTCGCCGACGAAATGCGGCAGTATATTTTCGATATCCTTTAAGGTGGGAACAAGCCCTCCCGTACTCAGAACTGCGCCCGTCGTGTCGAGCGTATCCGTGTCCATACCGAATCGGAAGGTTGCGCGATAGCTCTTTCTCTTTGTCAAAAAGTAATCGAAAAGCCGCGTTGCATTGCCGATTGCAATCGGCAAAACGCCCGAAGCCATGGGGTCGAGGGTGCCCATATGACCGCACGACTCCCCCGTGAGCCTTTTTATTATCGCAACTTCCCGCGCCGACGACATTCCCTCCGCCTTGTTGACGTTGATAAACCCCGTCATAAGTACGCTCTCACCGCCTGAACGAGTTGTTCAACCACTTCGTCGGGTTCGCCGAACAGCATACAGCCGCTCGCGAGAATGTGCCCGCCGCCGCCGAACGTCGCCGCGACGTCATTGACGTTTACTTTGCCCTTGCTCCTTAGTGAGGTCTTATATTGCCCCTTTTTGAATTCGAGAAGGGAAGCCGACACTTCCACACCGTCGATGGTTAAAGGGAAATCCACAAAGCCCTCGGTCAAGGACTTGTCCGCCCCGAAGTCGGCTAAATCGCACATATTTATGAATATATATGCAAATTTATCGCCCAAAGCGAACTTCATTCCGCTCATCACCCTGCCGTAAAGAAGGGCGCGCGACTTGGGCTGTTTTGTGAACATATTGTAATTGATTTCGTTGACGTCCGCTCCGCTCTTCCTCAATACTGCGGCGACTTTAAAGGTCTCTTCGCTGACGTCCTGATGGGTGAAATTGCCGCTGTCCGTGACGAGCCCTATCATCAGAAGGTTAGCCATCGGCTGGGTTATTTCATATCCCGCCTTAACAAAAATCCCCGTCATAATCTCGCACGTCGCGGTGCAATTTATAACATAGTTGTATTTTGCGTATCCGTCGTTTGAAATGTGATGGTCTATATTAATGGTCGTCTTTGAAAAAGACTGATATCTCTTCGAAAACACGCCCATACGGTTGCCGTCGGCGCAGTCAACGCTGATAAAGGTATCGTAATCGGCGCTCGGCAGCGTCGTGTGCACCAAGGACATCTCGGGTATATATGAAAACCTGTCGGGCGGAAGCTCTTCACAGCACATATACGCCTTCTTCCCGAGATTATTAAGGGCGATGCAGAGAGCCAAGCCGCTCCCCAAGGCGTCTCCGTCGGGGCGGGCGTGGCAGAATATCGCAACAGTTTTCGCTTCATTCAGTTTTTGAATTATTTCTTCGGCGGTGTTATTCATCTTTCTTCACGAGATCTGATAAAATTTTATCTATTTTTTCGCCGTACTCCATGCTGCCGTCCTCGATAAAGCGAAGTTCGGGGATTGTCCTTATTCTCATCACCTGCGACAGTTCATGGCGGATAAAACGCGCGTTATCCTTGATTATTTCAAGACTTGCGGCGCGCTTAACCTCGTCGGGGTCATATACGCTGACGTATATCTTCGCGCTCTTCAAATCTGGCGCAACGTCGGCTTCGGTCACGCTGATTATCGCCGAAAGTTCGGGATATTTACTCCTCAACTTGCCCGAAATAACGGCGGATATTTCCTTTTGAAATTCGGCGGAAAGCCTTTCTCCCCTCATTCCTTTCATATTAATTCGCCGCAACCTCTTCTATAAGATAGCACTCGATTATATCGCCGATCTTTATGTCGTTAAAGCCCTCGATAGCGCAACCGCACTCAAAGCCCGCCGCAACTTCCTTCACGTCGTCTTTAAATCTCTTTAACTGTTTGACATTGCCCTCGACGATGAGGATATCCTCGCGATATATGCGTAATTTGCCGCCGCGCACAATCTTGCCGTCAAGCACATAACAGCCCGCAATATTGCCGACGCCCGTAATTTTGAACGTCTGGCGCACCTCGCACTTGCCGAGCAGCACTTCCTGATACTTGGGCGCGCGCATGCCCTTTAAGGCGGCTTCCATGTCGTCGAGTAGGTCGTATATAATCCGATAGCTCCTCACGTCCACCTTGCTCCTCTCTGCAAGAGCTTTCGCCTTTGCGTCGGGGCGCACGTTGAAGCCGAGGATAATGGCGTTTGAGCTCTCCGCGAGCATTACGTCCGATTCCGTGACCGCGCCCGCGCCGCTGTGCAATACCTTTACCTGAACTTCATCGTTTGAGAGTTTCAATACAGATTGCTTTACCGCCTCAACCGAGCCCTGCACGTCGCCCTTGATGATGAGGTTGAGGTTCTTCATATTGTCGTCGGGCATACTGCCGAACATCTCTTCAAGAGAGCCGATTTTTGCCGATTTTATCATCGACTCGCTCTCCTTTCTCTTACGCTCGTCGATGACCTGCTTCATGAGTTCCTGCGAGACGGCAAATATAGAATCGCCCGAGTTGGGCACTTCTTCAAGTCCCAAGACGTTGACGGGCATAGAAGGACCGGCTTCCTTTACCGTCCTGCCCTTGTCGTCAATCATTGCGCGCACTCTGCCCGTGACAGTGCCCGAAATGAGGTTGTCGCCCGTGTGCAGTGTGCCGTTTTGTATGAGCACGGTTGCGACGGGTCCCTTGCCCTTATCGAGGCGGGCTTCGATTATTACGCCCCTCGCTTCCCTTGCGGGGTTGGCAAGCAATTCCTTCATCTCGGCGACGAGGAGAAGGCTTTCAAGCAGTTGCTGTATACCCTCGCCCGTCTTGCACGAAATGGGGCAAACAACGGTATCGCCGCCCCACTCTTCGGGAACAAGCCCCTGTGCGGTGAGGTCCTGCTTGACCTTTTCGACGTTCGCGCCCGCTTTATCTATCTTGTTGACGGCGACGATTATGTCAACTCCCGCCGCCTTTGCGTGATTTATCGCTTCAATTGTCTGGGGCATTATGCCGTCATCCGCCGCGACAACGAGTATAACTATATCGGTAACCTGCGCTCCCCTCGCCCGCATTGCGGTGAAGGCTTCGTGACCGGGCGTATCGATAAAGGTTATACCCTTTCCGTTGACGGTGACGGTGTATGCGCCTATGTGCTGGGTTATGCCGCCCGCTTCACCCGCGGCGGCGTTGGTATTTCTGATATAGTCCAAAAGCGAAGTCTTGCCGTGATCGACGTGACCCATGACGGTGACGACGGGTGCGCGGGGAACGAGACTTTCAATCTCTTCGACGGTGTCCGCCTGTTTTTCGATAAGCACTTCCTCCGCCGTCTTTTCGGGCTTGTATTCAAGCTCTATGCCGAGCCCCGCCGCGACGAGTGCCGCCGTGTCGTAATCTATGGATTCGTTGACAGTCTTCATTATCCCCTCTTTAAACAGCCGCTTGGTTATCTCAACGGCTGAAATGCCCAGCTTTTCGGACAGCATTTTCAAGGGGATTTCGTTTGTGGTGACGACGGCGTGCTCTATCTTTATGGTCTGCGAGCTCTGCTGACGCTTATCCTTTTTGACCCTTAACTTTCTGTAACCGCTCTTGTTCTCGTCAAAATCGTCTATGCTTGCGCCCTGCTGTTTCTGCAAAGCCCTCTTCGAGGGTGCATGACGTTCCTTTTCGACATAAGTCTTTTCATATCCCTTCTTCTTGTCGGGTCCGAAGTTCTTTTTACCCGCCTGTGTTGAAGGCGCGGGCGCGGGTGCGGGCGACGGAGTGAATCTTGCTCCGCCCTGCGGTCTTGCGCCCTGTTGCGGCTGTCTTGCCTGACCCGAATAAGGGGGATTTCTCTTGGCAGTATCATTCCTTGCGGGTCTGTCGCGATTGATAAAGGTCTTATTTTCGGGCGCGGAAGAGGGCGCAGGCTTTTGCGTCCTTTCAACCGCGGGGACAACGGGCGTTTTTTCGGGCTGCGCCTCAACATTGGGCGCGGGCTCTTCCGCCTTTTGCTCTTCGGCTTTCCTGGCTTCTTCCTCGGCGGTGCGCTTTGCCTCTTCTTCAGCAGCTTTTTCGGCTTCGCGTCTCTCCTCCTCGAGTTTTGCCGCAAGCCGCGCCGACTCAATGTCGTTGAGCTTTTTCAAGAGTTCGGTCGCCGTTCTTTCGGCGGCGGAAACCTTTTTCGACAGCTCGGCTATCGTTCCCCCCGAAATTATTTTACCTATATTATCAATGTACTCGTATTTTTTTGTCATGTTCAGATACTGCCTCCGGCATATAATTGATAATTGTCGTCCAAATTTTCCAATATTGCATTCGCAAGATTTTCGTCGCGCACCGCCGCTATTTTGCAGTTGGGGCGATTTACAGCGTCCTCAAACCCGAATTTACATACAATAAGCGGGCACGAAAATCTATTCATATATTTTATTGCGAGCTTCTGCGTGTTCTTCGCCCCGTCCGCGCTGACTATTATGAGGAACGCCTTGCCTTTTATCGCCTCAATAGAGCCCGAACCCAAAGCGATTTTCCGTGCCTTTATGCAAAAGCCCAGATAGCTTTCAATTTTGCTCCGAACCAAGAAATTCCTCCGATATCCGACGGTATACCTCTTCATCGACGGCACAGCCGAATACTTTATTCAGAATTTTTGCCTTGCACAACTTTTTGACGCACTCGGGGTCGTTGCAGATATATGCGCCCCGCCCCGACGCCTTAGAGGAGAAATCGAGAAAGATTTTGCCCTCGGGATCCCTTACAACCCTGAGCATGGAACGCTTTTCCTTCATCTCCCTGCAAGCTATGCACTGCCTTAAAACAACTCTCTTGTTCTGCATTTGCCGCCCTTTCAGACTTCCTCGTGTTCGTCGCCGCCGCGCACGTTGAAGCCGAGCTTTGCAGCGGCAGATTCGCTCTTTACGTCTATCTTCCAACCCGTAAGGCGCACAGCAAGCCGCGCGTTCTGTCCGTCTTTTCCGATTGCGAGCGAAAGTTTATCGTCGGGAACGACAGCCATTGCCGTCTTTTCGCCGTCAAGCTGGGTGACCGAAATGACCTTCGCGGGCGAGAGTGCCTTCGCTATAAATTCAAGGGGATTGTCGCTCCAAGGGATTATGTCTATCTTTTCGCCCTTGAGTTCCTCGACAACGGCGTTGACCCTCGAACCCTTGTTGCCGACGCATGCGCCTATCGCGTCAACTCTTTCGTCCTCGGAGTAGATAGCCATCTTGGTGCGCGCGCCCGCTTCGCGGCTTATTTCCTTTATGACTACGGTGCCCTGCTTTATCTCGGGCACTTCCTCTTCAAACAGCTTTTTAACAAGCCCGGGCGCCGAACGGCTGACAAGCACCTGCGCGCCGTTATAGCCGCTCTTTACGCGCTTGACGAACACCTTAATCTTGTCGTTAACGTTGTATTTTTCCCCGGGGACCTGATCGGAGGGAAGCATAAGCCCCTCAACCTGCCCCTTGCCGAGCTCGATATAGACGTTCTTGGCGTCTATCTTTCTTATCACGCCGACGAGGAGTTCGCCCTCTTTATTTGAAAATTCGTTCATTGCGGCGTCGCGCTCGGTCTCGTGAATCTTCTGCAAAATGACCTGCTTTGCCGTCTGTGCCGCAATGCGGCTGAAATCCTTGGGAACGAATTTTTCGGTGAGCTTATCGCCCACTTTTATGCTCTTTTTGATAGCTTGCGCGTCCGCAAGGGAAATTTCGTTGTCGGGGTCGGCGACCTCTTCAACGACCGTCCTCACCGTGTAGAAGTCAATCGTGCCCTTTTCGGGATTGAGCTTTATGTCTACGCTTCCCGTCGCGCCCGCATACTGTTTTTTACAAGCGGAAACGAGGGCGTTTGAAAGGGCTTCCATAAACACGTCCTGCGGTATTCCCTTTTCCTTTTCAAGGTCAGCAAGCGCTGCAAAAAAATCTTTATTGGTCATCTTTATTCTCCTGCCGTTATTGATCGAATTTTATGGCTTTATTTATTTTTGCTATTTTGTTGCGGGCAAGTTTCAATTCGCCTTGCTCGGTCAAAATGGTAACAGTGTTGTCGTCGAACGCCGTAAGTTGCCCTTCGAGATACTTTTTGCCCTTCATCGGCGCAAAAAGCTTTATCTCGACGTCCTTTGAAAGATTTCTTTCAAAATCTCTCGGCGTTTTAAAGGGTCTGTCAAGCCCCGGGCTTGAAACGTTCAGGGTGTACGGCTTGTCGTAAGTCGGGTCGAGTTCGTCGATGGGGTCCATGATTGCGTTGTGAAACTTTTCGCAAGTGTCGAGGTCAACGCCGCTCTCCGTCTCGATAAACACGGTGAGCGCCTGTTCCCTGTCGTTCCACTCCACGTCGACGATTTCGATATCCATAGACTTTGCAATGTTTTCAAGAAAACTTTTAATCTCTTCTATGGGCTTAATGTTCATACTACCTCTTAATACAAGTATTGAGTGCCCCGCAAGGCACTCAATCTCAACATCACTATCAAGGTCAAATTTATTCTAACATATAAGTCGGAAAAAATCAACCTTTTTTTACCATTTATTGCAGTTGCGGCAAAGATTTTTTCATTTTTATGAGTTCTATGAATATCTTTGCCGTCGCCAACGCGTCGTCCACCGCCCTGTGATGGTTGAATTCCACGTTGAATTTTTCCGCAACCGTATTCAATTTATAGTTGGAAAGATACAAAAGCTCCTGCGAGAGAGCGTATGTATCTATTAGTTTTCTGTCTAAAATATATCCCAATCTGCCGCAATAATAATCGACAAACTTGAAGTCGAAATTCACTATATTGTGCCCGACGAGTATACTGCCGTAACAGAATTTATAAAAATCGGGCAACGCCTGCTCGTATGTGGGCGCGTTTTTCACCATTTCGTCGGTTATGCCCGTGAGCCCCACTATGCTTTCGGAAAGTTTCTTTTGGGGATTTATAAAGGTGGAAAAACTTTCGGCAATCTGCCCGTCGGTTATTTTATATGCGCCGATTTCAATTATTTTATCCATATTCCCCGACACGGGCGACGACACAAGCCCCGTCGTCTCCAGATCGAACACGACGAAAGATTGCTTTTTCAGACATTCTGGAACGGACGCGTCCGAAAAGATATCCGTCTGGGCGATATCGTTGAAGGGCTGGGGTTTCACGAAGTGATAATACACGGGCACGGGCTTGGAAGCTCGCTTTTCGGGCACGAAGTCCTCGGGCGGACGACCGAAATCTATCGTCTTTGTCTTGAACCTCAAAGAGCCGTTGAAAAATTCGTTTGAGCCCGTGCAGACTATGTAATCGCCCTCCTTCAATTGGGCTATTTTCTGCTCCGTCTTTTTGCGGATGAAGTATGAGGTGTACATCGTCGCCGTGCCATCGGAGAGATTGAGCCCCAAATATGACTTCTCCTCCCCGTTTTTATTGTAGGTCTTGATTCTGATGCCCTCTATCCTGCCGCACACCACGACTTCCTCCGAACTGAAATTCAAATCAGCCATGTAGACAGCCGTATCCTGCCTTTTTTCGCCCTCGAGGAAGGCAAATTTATCTATTTTAAACGTCCTTATTGGCATTTCATATTCGATTTCGTCGGGTTTTTCCTCTACTTCGATTTCCGTCGCGCTCCTGCCGTTTGAAAAGCATCTGCCCGAAAATTCGCCGCAAAAAGAGCCCTTTAAAGCCGCCGTCACTACCGTACAGATTTTCTCCGAAACGAAGTGCGGAAAGACGCGCACGGCATAGTCAAAGCCTGAGTCGCTTTTCTTTACTTCTATATCCTCGTCGCGCAAATCGGCGGCAATGGCTTTGAAATTTTCGTTGATTATATCGCGGATTCTGCGCGCAACCATTCTCTCGTCGGGGGAGAGCTTTATAATATCCACCCCGCAAGTAAAATAGTCGGGCACAAAATTATTGACCGCGGCGGTCACGTCCTCTTTCTCCTTTGCCGAAAAAGAGCAGTCCGTAACCAACGTGACCGTCAATTTCCTTTCCCTCGCGTTGAGTTCGCAGCTCTTTATTATTGCGTTTTTCATCGACGGAGACACAGCGCGCACCGCCGAAATTATGCCGTCAACCATTTATAAGAAGGTCTATCTCCTTGAAAAATTCTTCTTCCGCGTCTTTTGACGAAATCTTTTTGACTATCTCGCCCTTTTTGAATATAACGCAGTAGTCCGCCGCCCCCGCGATTCCGAGGTCGCAGTCCTTCGCCTCGCCCGGTCCGTTCACGACGCAGCCCATGACGGCGATTTTGAGGGATTTATGACTGTTTTCAACCAAGTCCGCAACCTTTTTAGCCAACCCCATCGAATTCCAGCCGCATCTGCCGCAGGTCGGGCAGGATATCACGTCGACAAAGTTCTTGTCCTCGCCCACCGCCCTCAAAAGCCGCCTTGCCGCCAAAACCTCGCGGACGGGGTCGTCGGTTATGGAAACGCGTATGGTGTCGCCTATGCCGTCTATCAGAAGCGAGCCGAGCGCGGCGGCGGATTTGATGACCGCCATATTTTCCGTGCCCGCTTCGGTCACCCCGATATGCAGAGGGCAATCCGTCTTTGAAGAAAGCAACCGATAAGCCCGCACCGTCAAGGGCGCGTCCGAAGCCTTTACGGATATGACGATATCTTCAACCCCGTATTTTTCGAAAAGCGAAACGCTGTGAAGGGCGCTCTCGACAAGCGAAAACTCGTTCTTTCCGTACTTTTCGAGGTACTCTTTTTCCACGCTCCCCGTGTTCGCCCCGACGCGGACGGGAATTTTATGCGCCCTTATGCAGTCGGCAACGAGCTTTAAATTTTGCTCTCCGCCGAGATTTCCGGGGTTTATGCGCACCTTGTCCGCGCCGCTTTCTATGGCATCGACGGCGAGCTTCGCCGAAAAATGTATGTCGGCGACGATGGGGATATTGATTTTTTGCTTGATTGACTTTATGGCGCGGGCGTCGCGCTCGTCGAGCACGGAGACGCGGACAATTTCGCACCCCGCCTCTTCAAGCCTTTTAATCTGCCCGACAGTCGCACAGACGTCGGAAGTTAGCGTCGTACACATTGACTGTATCTTGACGCTCTCTCCCCCGCCTATCGTCACGCCGCCGATATTGACCTTTCTCGTATTCGCTCTCATCATATCCCAAAAATTCAGACAGTATCGCTACTGTCCGAAATTAGTTTATTTATCTTCCATCAGCTTTTTAAGCTCTTCCATAAAGCTCGCTATATCCTTGAACGAACGATAGACGCTCGCATAGCGGACATAAGCCACCTCGTCGATCTTCTTCAGTTCTTCCATAACCATTTCGCCGATCTTTTTGGAAGTTATCTCCTGCTCCATGGTGTTATAAACTTGCTTTGTGACCGTATCGACGAGTTTGTCGATTTTCTCAAGAGAGACGGGGCGCTTTTCACACGCCTTTATGACGCCGTTCTTGATTTTCTGGGGGTCGTAAGCCTGCCTTAAACCGCTCGTTTTGACGACGAGAACGGGAGTATCTTCGATAGTCTCGTAAGTGGTGAAGCGCTTCCCGCAGGAAATGCACTCCCTCCTGCGCCTTATCGTTCTCCCTTCGTCGGCAGAACGGCTGTCGATGACCTTGCTGTCATCGCACCCGCAAAACATACATCTCATATTTTCACCTCATCAATATATTGTAGATTTTAATAATTATATCACAAAATAATGATTTTGTAAAGCGTTTGAATATTTATTATCAATCGAAGTATTTGACGCCGCTTTCGAATATCTTCATGTCGAAATTGCCGTCGTAATTCTTATACAGATTTTCGCCCTTTCTCTCGCTGTGACCCATCTTGCCGAATACCCTGCCGTCGGGGGAAGTTATGCCCTCAATCGCATAGCTGCTGCCGTTGGGGTTGAAGGGGCTTTGCATTGTGGGATTGCCGGAAAGATCGACGTATTGGGTTGCAATCTGCCCGTTTGCCCTCATCTTTTCAAGCTCCCCTTCGGGTGCGACTATCTTGCCCTCGCCGTGAGAGACGGGAACGGCATACACCTCGCCCACCTTGCAAGCCGAAAGCCAAGGGCTGAGGTTTGAAGCCACCCTTATATTCGCCATCGTCGATACGTGTCGGGAAATATTGTTGAAAGTCAGAGTAGGCGAATTTGCCGTAAGCGGGCTCACCTTGCCGTAGGGCACAAGCCCCAGCTTTATCAACGCTTGGAAGCCGTTGCATATGCCGAGCACAAGCCCGTCGCGCCTGTCCAAAAGTTCCATTATCTTTTCGGCAATCGCGGGATTTTTGAAGGTCGTCGCTATGAACTTGCCCGAGCCGTCGGGTTCGTCGCCGCCCGAAAATCCGCCGGGGAAGGCGATTATATTTGATTTTTCGATAGCCTTGATTATCGCCCCGACGCTCTCCTCAATGTCCTGCGCCGAACGGTTTTTGATGACGAGAATTTGGGTCTCCGCGCCCGCAAGCCTGAACGCGCGCTCGGTGTCGAGTTCGCAGTTGGTTCCGGGGAAAGCGGGAATGAACACGCGCGGCTTTGCTATCTTTATTTTAGCTTTCGCGCGATTGCAACCGCCCGCAAAATCGCAGTCGGGGAGCTTGCCCGAAGCGGGAGCCGTCGAAGGGAACACTCCCTCGAGCTTATTTACATATGCCGACAGCGCGTCTTTACATTCCACGCTCTCCTTGCCTAGGGTAAATCCGCCCTCCGCCGTCTCGCCGACATAGATATAATCTACGCCGAGAGCCGCAATGTCATTTGCGCTGACTATTATTTCGCCGTAATGCTCTTCAAAGAGCTTTCCGATATCGCCCGAGAAGTCAAATCCCAAGCCGTTGCCGAAGCACGATTTTGCTATCGCCGCGGCAATTCCGCCCTTTTCAACGACGGTCGCAAAGCCGATATTTCCGTTTTCAATATTATTATTGACCGCAGAATATATATTTTTGAGATTTTCAAAGTCGGGAATGAAGTTTTTATCCTTTTTGACGGGCAAAAAGTAGAGTTTTTGACCCTTTGATTTTAGCACGTTCGTGATAAGCTTGGAAGCCTTCGAGGGCGCAAGCGCAAAGGAAATAAGGGTGGGCGGAACGTCGATATCCTCAAAACTTCCGCTCATGCTGTCCTTGCCGCCAATCGCGCCCAGCCCGAGATTTATCTGGGCATACAGCGCGCCCAACAGCGCCGAAAGGGGAACGCCCCACCTCTTTGCGTCGTCGCGAAGCCTCATGAAAAATTCCTGCAACGAAAGGCGGATATCTGTATATTTCGCCCCCGCCGCCACCACCTTTGAAACGGAGGTGACGATTGAATATATCGCGCCCGTGAACGGCGACGACGACATGAGTTCGGGGTTATAGCCGTAAGCCGAAACGGTGCAGTCGTCCGTCTCTCCGCCCGTAAATTTTGCCGCCATAGCAATGACGGGGGTCATCTGATATTTTCCGCCGAAAGGCATATAGACGGACTTCGCGCCTATCGTCGAGTCGAAGGTCTCCGCAAGCCCCTTCTTGGAACATACGTTGAGTTCGGAAAGGGTATCTTTCATCGCCTCGGCAAAGCCCTTGCGAGTGTGCGGCGTGAAAAAGTCGGTTATCTTTTCGTCTATCTCGGCGTCTGTCGTCTGTTTTACGCCGTTTGTATCGAGGAAATCGCGCGAGATATCGACAATGGCTTTGCCGCGGTGGAACATCTTCATTCTCCTGTCGTCGGTAACCACCGCGACGGGCGTTGCCGAAAGGTTCTCCTCTGCGGCAAGCGAAATGAATTTTTCCACGTCCTTTTCGGCGACGACGACCGCCATTCTCTCCTGCGATTCGGATATTGCAAGCTCTGTGCCCGAAAGCCCCTCGTATTTTTTGGGAACTTTATCAAGGTATATTTCAAGCCCGTCGGCAAGTTCGCCGATTGCGACCGATACGCCGCCCGCGCCGAAGTCGTTGCACTTTTTAATCATCGACGTCGCAGATTTATTGAGGAAAAGGCGTTGAAGCTTGCGCTCGGTGAGGGCGTTGCCCTTCTGCACTTCCGCGCCGCAGGTCTGCACCGATTTTTTATCGTGCGCCTTTGACGAGCCCGTCGCGCCGCCGCAGCCGTCGCGCCCCGTTTCGCCCCCTAAAAGTATAATTATATCGCCCTTTTTGGGCTTTTCGCGATAAATCATGTCAGACTTCGCGCCGCCGACGACAAAGCCCGTTTCAAGTCTCTTCGCCTTGTAACCGGGGTGATATACTTCCTCAACCTGCCCCGTCGCAAGCCCTATCTGGTTGCCGTATGAAGAGAAGCCCGCCGCAGCCGTCCTCGTTATGACTCTCTGCGGAAGCTTGCCCGCAAGGGTGTTTTCGATGGGCTCGGTGGGGTCGGCACAGCCCGTAACCCTCATTGCCTGCAATACGTACGTCCTGCCCGACAGGGGGTCGCGTATGGCTCCGCCGAGACAGGTCGCCGCGCCGCCGAAAGGTTCTATCTCCGTCGGGTGGTTGTGCGTCTCGTTCTTGAACATAACGGTGTACTTTTGCTTCTTGCCGTCAAGGGTGGCGTCAACCTTTATGGAGCAGGCGTTTATTTCGTCCGACTCGTCGAGGTTGTCGAGTTTTCCGTCCTTTTTCAGCTTTTTCGCGCCTATCGTCGCTATATCCATAAGGCAGGGATACTTATCCTCTCTGCCCTTGTAGAGCTCGACAAAAAGTTTTTTGTATAGCGTCAGTGCGTCGTTTACGGCGGTGTTATCGCCCTTTACCGATATATTTTTAATTTCCGTCGCGAAGGTCGTATGGCGGCAATGATCCGACCAATAGGTATCTATTACCTTTATCTCCGTTTCGGTGGGATTGCGCCCCTCTTTTTTATAGTAGTCGCGCACGAACGCCAAGTCCTCTATCGACATGGCGAGCCCCATTGCGGCATGATATTTAGCTATCTCCTTATCCGAATAGTCTATAAACCCGCCCACCTCTTTTACGTCCTCGGCAGTCGTTGCGACGTGTTTGAGACTTTCGGGCATATCAAGGCTCACCTCCTCGCTCTCGACGGGGTTGATGAGGTGTTTTTTGATCTTTTCAAGCTGGCTGTCGTCCACGCCCTTTACTGCGTAAATATTTGCGCACTTGATGAGCGGTCTCTCCTTTTGGGTGAGCAATTGGACGCACTGCGCCGCACTGTCCGCGCGCTGGTCGTACTGACCCGTGAGATATGCTATCGCAAAGACCTTATATCCCTCGGGGAATTGGACGGTATCAAAATACACGTCGTCCACGGGCGGCTCGGAGAACACGCAGGGAACGGCTTCCTTAAATTGCTCTTCGGTTAGCCCCTCAACGTCGTATCTCAACAGGCGGCGCACGTCCTCAACCGAAATCTTTAAAAGATTCAAGATATCTTCCTTGACCTTGCGCGCCTGCAAATTATCCTTTTTTTCAACGAAAATTCTGTATATCATACTGTCAACCCTCGCGGTACTTTATGCCTATATCCTTGCGATATTGTATTCCGTCCCAATGAATATTTTGGACTGCGGCGTATGCCTTTTTCCTCGCTTGCTCAACGTCGCTGCCCTTGGCGACGACGCCCATAACTCTTCCGCCCGACGTCACGAGCTTGCCGTCCTTTATGGCTGTGCCCGCATGGACGAGGGTGCAATCGCCCGTATCGCCTATTTTTATCTCCATTCCCTTGCGATAGCTGACGGGATAGCCCCCGCTCGCAAGCACGACGCACACGCACGCGCCACTTTCCCATTCAATATTTATATCAGAAAGCCTGCCGTCCGTCACCGCCTCGAATATGTCGAGAAGGTCGGTCTTTAACATCGGAAGAACTACTTGAGTCTCGGGGTCGCCGAAGCGCGAGTTGTATTCGACCACTTTCATTCCGTCCTTGGTGCGCATGAGCCCAAAGTAAAGACAACCTTTAAAGGTTCTGCCCTCGGCGTTCATGGCGTTCATGGTGGGAATCATTATCTTTTCGAGCACTTCTTTTTGAAGCTCTTCCGTCCAGAACGGGCAGGGCGAGAAGGTGCCCATGCCGCCCGTGTTCAAGCCCTTGTCGCCGTCAAACGCCCGCTTGTGATCGCACGAAGTTATCATGGGAACAATGGTCTTGCCGTCGGTGAACGAGAGAACGGAGACTTCTTCGCCCGGGTCGTATTTGAGACCCTGCATCTTCTCCTCGATAACTATCTTATTTCCCGCCGCGCCGAAAGCCTTGTCGAGCATTATCTCCTTTAAGCCCTCTTCCGCCTCGCGGAGAGTTTCGCAGACGAGAACGCCCTTGCCGAGCGCAAGCCCGTCGGCTTTCAATACTATCGGCGCGCCCTGCCTGCGGACGTATTCGAGAGCTTTATCATAGCTGTCGAAAGTCTCCGACTTTGCCGTGGGAATTTTGTACTTTTTCATGAGTTCTTTTGAAAAAGCCTTGCTCGCCTCTATTATTGCCGCGTCTTTGCGCGGTCCGAAGCAGCGTTTTCCTATGCTTTCGAGCACGTCGACAAGCCCCAACGCAAGCGGGTCGTCGGGCGCGACGACATAGTAATCTATCTCGGGATGGGCGAGGGCAAACTCTTTAACGGCGTCTGTATTCATATAGTCGACGTCGACGTTTTCGGCAATCTGCGCGGTGCCCGCGTTGCCCTTCATGCAGTAAAGTCTTTCAACTCTTTTGCTCTTTCTGAGAGCCAAAAGTATGGCGTGTTCTCTGCCGCCGTTACCTATGACGAGTACGTTCATTTTTCACCTTCGATTTTTCGTTAGTTAAGGGATATGTGCGGGGCAATCAGTGTTTGAAGTGCCTTTCGCCGACGAATACCATGGCGATATTTGCGGCGTTTGCGGCTTGCACGGAAGCTTCGTCCTGAATGGAGCCGCCCGGTTGAATTATAGCCGTAATCCCAGCCTTAACGCACTCCTCCACGCAGTCGGGGAATGGGAAGAAAGCGTCGCTCGCCATTACCGAGCCCTTGGCTTCCTCACCCGCATGTTCTATCGCCTGACGCGCCGCCCATATGCGGTTTGTCTGACCCATGCCTATGCCCGTCGTCCTGCCCTGTTTTCCAATTACAATTGCGTTTGACTTTGTATGTTTTACGACCCGCCAATTGAACATGAGGGCTTCCACCTCTTCCTTGGTGGGCATGCGGTCGGTGACGACGCCGACGCCGTAACTCTTCCTCTGCTTGCCCGATGCCGTCGTGACGATTTCAACGGGAGCCTTTCTTTCAAAAATCCCCATATCCTCGCCGCTTATAAGGCACTCGTCATACTGCTGCACGAGCAGTCCGCCGTATACCTTTTTCATGTCGAACGCCGACTTGTCGCGGCGCGCCGAAATGTCGTCGAGCTGTAAAAGCCTTATATTCTTCTTTCCCTCGAGAATTTCGAGAGCCTTGGGGGAATATGAGGGCGCAATTACTATTTCGATAAATATCTTGTTTATCTCCGCCGCGGTCGCCTCGTCCACCTCTCCGTTGATGGCGAGAATTCCGCCGAATACAGATACGGGGTCGGAGTTGTAGGCGCGCATATATGCTTCATATATGTCCTTGCCCGTGCCCACGCCGCAGGGATTTGCATGCTTGCATGCGACGACTGCTGGGGTCGAGCCGAACTCCTTCAAGAGCTCCAACGCCCCGTTCGCGTCGTTTATGTTGTTATATGAAAGCTCCTTGCCCCAAAGTTGCTTTGCCGCCGACAGCGAGCCCTTCCTCAAAAATTGCTCTTTATAGAAAACGGCCTTTTGTTGGGGATTTTCGCCATAGCGCATGTCCTGCGCCTTTTCGTATGCGAAAGTCACCTCGTCGGGGAAAGTTATGCCAAGTTGAGAGGCGAGATAGTTTGAAATGAGACTGTCGTATACAGCCGTGTGCGCAAATACCTTGTATTGAAGATATTTCTTGGTCTCGAGGGTGACGCCGCCCGCCGCCAACTCGTCAAGCACCTTCTGATAATCCTTGGGGTCGACGATTACGGCAACGTCCTGATAATTTTTCGCCGCCGCCCTTATCATTGTGGGACCGCCTATGTCGATATTTTCAATACATTCGGCAAAGTCCGCCCCCTTTTGCAGGGTAGCCTTAAAGGGATAGAGGTTGACGCAGACGATATCTATCGTGTTGATATTGAGCTTTTCGAGCTGCGCCATATGCTCGGGATTGGAACGCATGGCGAGAAGCCCAGCGTGGACGTTGGGATGAAGGGTTTTGACCCTACCGTCAAGGCACTCGGGGAAGCCCGTAATTTCCGAAATGCCTATAACATTAAGCCCCGCCTCCTTCAAAACCTTTGCGGTGCCGCCCGTCGAAATAATTTCAAATCCGTTATCCACAAGCCCCTTGCAGAAATCGACCACTCCCGACTTGTCCGATACGCTGACAAGCGCGCGCTTTTTCATTATCATAAACAACCTCCGTATTTTTTTATTTTATTGTGACTTTTCTTCCGTCTTTTTCTATTCTGCCCTCGCACAGCATCCTGACGCAGTAGGGCAAAAGTTTGTGTTCCTCGCAAAGTATGCGCGATTGAAGGCTTTCGGGGGTGTCGTCCTCCTCCACCTTGACCGCCGTCTGCGCGATTATCGCGCCGCCGTCGGGAACTTCGTTGACAAAGTGCACGGTACAGCCCGAAATCTTCGCGCCGTATTTTAAGACCGCCTCGTGAACTTTAAGCCCGTAATATCCCGCGCCGCAAAAGGCGGGAATAAGCGACGGGTGAATGTTGATTATTCTGTCCTCGAAAGTGCGGATAAAGCTTTCGGGGATAATTTTGAGCCAGCCCGCGAGGACGATATAGTCCACCCTGCTCATGTTCAGAAGATAGGTCAACTCGGCATACAGCGTTTCGAGGTCGGGATAGTCCTTTTTGGAGAATACTGCCGACCTTATGCCGTGCGCCTTTGCCCTGTCGATAGCCCCTATCCCCTCCTTCGAGGCGATAAGAAGGGCGATATCGCAGAAATGTTCCCTCTCGTTGGCGTCGATTATCGACTGAAAATCGGTGCCGCCGCCCGACGCGAATACCGCAATCCTTTTCATTTGAGGATAACTCCGCTTCCGCGCACGCACTTGCCTATTACGGCGCACTTCTCGCCCGTGCTTTCAAGCTGTGCAATCGTCGCTTCAACGTCCTTTTTGGCAACGCAGACGACCATGCCTATACCCATGTTGAATGTATTGTAAGCCTGCTGTTTGGTGAGCTTGGCTTTCTTTACCATAATTTTAAATATTTCGGGCACTTCGTAAGATGAAGTGTCTATGCGGCAACCCACTCCCTCGGGGAATATGCGGGGGATATTTTCGATAAATCCGCCGCCCGTTATGTGCGCGATTCCCTTTACTTTCACCTTTTCGATGAGGGCGAGTATGCTCTTTACGTATATCTTTGTCGGCGTCAACAAGACGTTTAAGGGAACGTCGCCGAGGTCGGCGTCATACTTTTTAAGTTCTTCGATATCCTCGCCCCAAAGCTTTCTCACAAGCGAGTAGCCGTTTGAATGTATGCCGCTCGACTTAATGCCGATGAGCACGTCTCCCGACTTTATTTTACTGCCGTTTATGACCTTCTTTTGGTCAACTACGCCCACCGCAAAGCCCGCAATGTCGTAATCGCCGCCGGGGTATAACCCGGGCATTTCTGCGGTTTCGCCGCCGATGAGAGCCGCGCCCGACTGACGGCAGCCCTCCGCCACGCCCGAGACGACCTCCGCCACCTTCTTGGGGTCGAGGTTGCCCGACGCAAAATAGTCGAGGAAAAACAGCGGACGCGCGCCCTGACATACTATGTCGTTCACGCACATTGCAACGGCGTCAATGCCTATTGTGTCGTGTTTGCCCGAGAGTATGGCGTATTTAAGCTTTGTGCCCACGCCGTCCGTCCCCGCGACGAGCACGGGATTTTTGATGTCATTGGGCATCTTGAAAAATCCGCCGAAAGAGCCGATATCGCCCAACACGCCGTCGGTGTATGTCGATTTGACGTGCTCGCGCATAAGCCTGACCGCTTCGTAACCTCTCTCAACGTCAACGCCGCTGTCCTTATAGGTAATTGCCATTTGTCTTTCCTCCGTTTATTCGAATTTGAGTTTATCTGTCTCGTAACTCTCAAGCGGATAGGGATAATCGCCGTTGAAGCAACCGAGACAAAAGCCCGTGTTCGCGCCCGAGCAGGTGCTGACGAGCTGGTCTATCGAAAGATATCTCACGCTGTCCGCGCCGAGACTCTTACATATCTGTTCTTCGTTTTTATACGCCCCGATGAGCTGCGAATAGGTCTGAATGTCTATGCCGAGGTGACAGGGGTGCTTTATTATGGGCGAACATATCCTTATATGTACCTCTCTCGCCCCCGCGTCGCGCAACATTTTGACTATCTTCCGCATTGTAGTGCCGCGCACTATGGAGTCGTCTATAATTATAACGCGCTTGTCGCGCACGTTGGAACGCAGGGCGTTCATCTTGACGTTTAAGCTGTTCTCCCTCTGCCTTTGGTCGGGTTGAATGAATGTTCTGCCGACGTATCTGTTCTTTGCGAGGGCCTCCACAAAGGGTATTCCGCTCTCCTCGGCGTATCCCCTTGCGGCGACGTTTGCCGAATCGGGAACGCCCGAAACAAGGTCGGCTTCGACGGGATAATGTTTCGCCAACAGCTTGCCCGCTTCCTTTCTCGCCTCGTACACGCTGAAACCGTCCAAAACGGAGTCGTGGCGGGCGAAATATACGTATTCGAATATGCACATCTTGGGTTTTTCGGGGATATTGTCCATGAAATAGGACTGTATTCCGCCGTCGTCAATGACCACAATCTCGCCCGGTTTGACGTCGCGGAGGAAGTTTGCGCTGACCGCGTCGAGCGCGCACGTCTCGCTTGCGACTATTACGTCGCTCTCCGTCGTGCCTATACAAAGGGGTCTTATTCCGTACGGGTCGCGCACGGCAATGAGCTTTTCCGCCGTCATTATGACGAGCGCGTATGAGCCCTTAAGATATTTGCACGCCTCCTTGACGCCCTTTACAATGTCGCCGTCGGAGAGACTGTTTATCATTATGGCGATAACTTCGGAATCGATAGTCGTCTGAAAGACGGCGTTGTTTGCTATAAGTCCGTCGCGCAGTTCCTTTGTGTTGATGAGGTTGCCGTTATGGGCGACCGCCATCTTGCCGCACTTGCCCGTAAAAACGACGGGTTGGGCGTTTAAAAGCTGGCTTGCGCCCGTCGTCGAATAGCGCACATGACCTATCGCAATGTCGCCCTCGGGCAGTTCGTCGAGGTTGCCGTGGGCGAACACGTCGGCGGCGAGCCCCATGCCCTTGAAATAGGTTATCTTGTCGGCGAACGCAACGGCTATACCCGCGCTCTCCTGCCCCCTGTGTTGCAGGGCGTACAGTCCGTAATACACCGTGTGCGCCACATCGCGGTTTTCGTGTGAAAATACGCCGAAAACCCCACATTCTTCATGGATTTCGTCCTGAATTTCATCCATATTAGGTGTCCCCGAAAGCTTAAAGCTTTACTCTTTACCCGTCCAACAATAGGTGCAGAGCTTGCACGGCTCCAACCCTATCGCCATAATAAGCCCGTCTATCGACTGAAATTCCAACGATTCGAACTTGAATTTATCGCAAATCGCCTTGCGCATAGCCTTGCCGCGCGCCGTATTTGAATCTGCGTATTCTTGAAGGTGATTGACCGCATCCTCGCCTTCAAGTTCCATCATGGTGCGACGGGTTATGAGGTCCATATCCCCCGACGAACGGGAGAAATTGAGATATTTGCAACCGTACATTATGGGCGGGCAGGCAGAGCGCATGTGCACCGCCTTTGCGCCGTGGGAATACAGAAATTCCACCGTCTCTTTAAGCTGTGTGCCGCGCACGATTGAGTCGTCGACGAGAAGTAGCCGCTTGCCCTCGATAAACTCGTGTACGGGAATGAGCTTCATCTTCGCCACCTTGTTGCGCTCCGTCTGGTTGACGGGCATAAAGCTCCTCGACCAAGTGGGCGTATATTTTATGTAGGGGCGAGCGAAGGGCACCCCGCTTGCGTTTGCATAGCCTATCGCGTGGGGTGTGCCCGAATCGGGAACGCCGCCGACATAGTCTATTTGGTGCATATCGTGATTCTTTGCGTCGTTTTTGGCGAAAATTTCACCGTTACGGCAGCGCATTACTTCAACGTTCACCCCCTCGTAACTCGACGTGGGATAGCCGTAATACGACCATAGAAAGGCGCAAATCCTCATTTCCTTTTGCGGGGGCGATAATTGTTTGACTCCGTCTGCGGAAATTTCGACAATTTCGGCGGGACCGAGCTCGCGATAGTCCGAATAGCCCAGCTTTTTATAGGCAAAGCTCTCGAAAGATGCGCAATATCCGTCGTCGCACTTGCCGAGTTGTATGGGAAGCCTGCCCACCTTGTCCCTTGCGGCGATTATGGTGCCGCGGTCGGTCAAAAGAAGTATGGAAGCCGTGCCCTCAATCCTCTCCTGCGCGTATCGTATGCCCGAAACATAGTCGTCCTTGCTGTTTATGAGGGCTGCGACCACCTCGTTGGAGTTGACTTTACTGCCCGTCATCGCATCGAAGTATCCGCCCCGCGCCAACACTTCACGCAAGATATCCTCGGCGTTGTTTATTATGCCTATGGTGCAGATGGCGTATTTGCCCACTTTCGAGACCATGATGAGGGGCTGGGGATCCGTATCGCTTATACAGCCTATCGCCGCATTGCCCTGCATTTCGGAGACAACCTTCTCGAACTTGGTCCGAAAAGGCGCGTTCTCGATGTTGTGTATCTCGCGCTGTAAGCCTATGTCGGCTTTGTATGCCGCCATTCCGCCCCTCTTTGTGCCGAGATGTGAATGATAGTCCGTCCCTATGAACACGTCAAAGACGGCGTCGGTTTTCTTGACTGCGCCGAAAAATCCGCCCATAAATAATTATTCTCCCGTTAAGCGCTTGAATATTTCCTTGTATGCGTCCTCAACTCCGCCCAAATCCCTGCGGAATCTGTCCTTATCGAGGCTGACGTGCTTTGTCGTATCCCAAGTGTCCGCCTCCCAGAAGCGGCAAGTGTCGGGCGAAATTTCGTCTGCAAGCACTATCTGCCCCTTGAATCTGCCGAACTCCAACTTGAAGTCAATCAAGTCGATTTTGAGGGTCTTGAAGAAGGCTTTCATCTCGTCGTTTACGGCAAACGCCATCTTCTTTATGGTCTCTATCTCTTCCTTGGTGGCAAGGTTCAAGGCGAGCGCATGGTAGTCGTTTATGAGGGGGTCGCCCAGCTCGTCGTTCTTATATGAAAATTCGATTGTGGGCGCGGAGAACTTTGTGCCTTCGGGAACGCCGTATCTCTTTGAAAAACTGCCCGCCGCAACATTCCTTATGATGACTTCGAGGGGAACAATCTGCACTTTCTTGACAACGGTGTTTCTGTCGTCAATCTGCTCGACGAGGTGGGTGGGAATTCCCTTCTTTTCGAGCATGGACATCATCATGTTGCTCATCTTGTTGTTGATGACGCCCTTCCCCGCTATCGTGCCCTTTTTAAGTCCGTTGAAAGCCGTCGCGTCGTCCTTATATGAGACAATGACGTAATCGGGGTTTTCGGTCGCAAACACTTTCTTTGCCTTACCTTCGTAAAGCTGTTCCTTTTTCTGCATAAGTTTACTCCTTTTATTGATTATAATTGCCCGACGAGGGCTCGTTTAAAAATTCTAAAACCCGCAGACAGACTGCGGGTATGGTTTTAAAGCTGCTCTGCTTCGCTTTGAAGAGCAATGTCGTCAGAGTTTATCTTCTTTCTCATTTCCGCCTTGTACTCTTTAAGCTTTGCGGAAATTTCGGGATACTTTATCCCGAGTATTTGCAGGGCAAGCAGCCCCGCGTTCTCGCCGCCGTTTACGCCGACCGTCGCAACGGGTATGCCCGAGGGCATCTGAACTATTGATAAAAGGCTGTCCAATCCCCCCATCATGTCTGTCTTTACGGGCAGACCTATAACGGGCAAGACGGTGCTTGCGGCGATTACTCCGCCCAAATGCGCGGCTTTGCCTGCGGCGCAGATTATGGCTTCGAACCCGTTCTTTTCTGCGTTCGCGGAAAACTCGTGCGCTTCCTCGGGGGTGCGGTGCGCCGAAATGACGCGCACCTCCGTCTCAACGCCGAACCTCTTCAACACTTCGACGGCGGGCTTTACAACCCCGAAATCGGATTTACTGCCCATTATCACGGCTACTTTCTTCATAAATTCAACTCCGTATTTTTAAGTTATTTTTTACGCATACTTTTGGTATGTTGCTGCTGTATATAATCTTCGGCGTGTATATAGCCGCCATAAATTTTTATTCGGTCATGCTGTTAAAGTCTCAACGCGACGAATACGGCGATCAGGAAGCCCCCAAAACGGGCGACGGCAAGCTCATTCTCGCCGCCATTCTCGGCGGGGCTATCTCAATCTATATCGGCATGTTCATAATGCGATACAGGCTGAAAAATATGCTCTTGATGATACTTATGCCCGTCCTCGGAGTGCTCAACGTCTACCTCATTGTGATAGCCTTCCGTTCGGGATTCACAATGCTTGTTGTTTAGTACAACATTTACACGACTTAAATAAATTATAACACAATATCTTGTGAAAGAAAAACGTTTGAGAGTTGATTTTTATAAATTTTATTTATAAAATTTGGTGCGAAACGGTTGACAAATTCAAAATTATATGTTTTTGACCCGAAAAAGTTATCCGCCCGCTGTCCTGCGGGCGGAAAATTTTGTTTTTTTTAATTACTTTGCGCTCTTTTCGGACTGCTGAGCTTTAAGAAGGTCGCGGATTTCCGTAAGCAGTTCTTCTTGCGTGGGCGCTGCGGGAGCGGCAGGCTCTGCTGCGACTTCCTCTGCGGGAGCGGCTTGCTCCTCTTCCTTCTTCTTTACGGCTTCCTTTAAAGCGTCCGCTCTTCTCCTGACGCCGTTTATGAGCTTGACGATGAGGAAGAGAACGACTGCGGTGATGAGGAAGGTGACTATTGCCGAGATGACCGCGCCGAAGTCAATTATAAGCGCTTCGGTCAACACGTTCCCCGCTTCGTCGAGCTGCGCTTCCCTCAAAACCACCTGCAATGCGCCCGTGCCGTCTGCGCCGGGTATCCAGTTGATAAGGGGCGTGAGGATGTTGTTCACTATTGCGGTGATTATCGCCGTGAACGCGCCGCCGATTATAATGCCGACAGCCATGTCAAGGACGTTGCCGCGAGTGATGAACTCTTTGAACTCTTTGAAAATCTTCATGTTTTCATTCTCCTTGTTGTTTGTTCGTGTTATATTATAAAATCAACTTCGTAATATGTCAAGCAATTGTCAATGATTAAATATATTATTGCATAAGCGCGTCCACTATCGCCGCCCTCAGCTCCTCTTTTTTCGGCGACGAGTCCTTAAAGTGCTGATAGCTGTCGAAAATAATCTTTCCCTTTGATATGACAATCGACCTGTCGGCAAGTTCCACCGCATCGTCCACGTCGTGCGTGACGGTCAGAACGGTTATGGGATTTTGCTCCCTCATCTTGAAAAACAGCGAAAACATCTGCCTTTTTATCTTCAAATCGAGGGAAGAAAAGGGCTCGTCCATGAGCATTACGTCGCCGCCGAAAAGAAAGGCGCGGGCGATTGCGACGCGCTGTTTTTCCCCGCCCGAAAGCCACAAGGGGTAACTTGCCGCCCTGTCTTTGAGCCCCGCCGTTTCAATCATCTCGTCCACCCGCTTTTCATCCTTGCAGATAAGTTGGAGATTGCCCTTGACCGTAAGGTTGGGCACGAGGCGGGGCGTCTGGAAGATATAGGAACACTTCAATTGGGGCACAATCCCCTCAAAGGGCGTCAATCCTGCAATTACATTTAATAATGTGGTCTTGCCGCTGCCGCTCGCACCGAGAATGGCGACGGTGCTGCCCTCGGCTATCGACAAATTGAAATTTTCATATACCGTCTTGTCGCCGTATTTTTTTGTAAGCGACTTTATCTCAATCATCATTCCCCTCCCTCTTGTTCCATTTATCGGTTATGCGGACGAGTTGGGAGATTGAAACGTCGATAATAAGCCCGAATATGACCGCCATCAGGGTGAGCGCGGCGAGCGTCGCCACGTATCCGCCCGAATTTGCAAGCTGCATCTTCCCGCCCAAGCCCTGCAACGTAAAGGCAAGCACTTCCGCCGAAATCATAATTTTCAGCCCGAGCGAGATATTCGCCCCCGTCTGCGAGAGGGTGTTGGGAAGTACGGCAGGGATATATATCGAAAACAGCTTTTCGCGCGCCGATAATTTATAGACTTTCGCCATCTCCTTCAAGCCGCCGTCTATGCCGTCTATCGAGGCGAGCAGTTGGGCGTAAATCATGGGGAAGAGCACGAGAAAGGTGACTATGACGGGTGCAATGTTCCTGTCCCCCGCCGTCCACCGCAAAATGAGAAGAATGACGGCGAGCGTGGGCAAAATACGCACGAAGCCAACAATAGGTCTCAACGCCGCGCGCGCCCCGTCCGACAGAGCCGCCGCCGAAGCGCAGACAGCCGCTAAAAGAAAGGAGATTATAAAGGCAATCAACGTCCTTAAAAGGGTGAAAGTTAAAGCTATCCAGAACGAGCCGTCCGCAAGCAGCCCGAAAAATTCGCTCATGGTCTGCGAAAATTTTGGCACGAGCAGTTGGTTGCCGACGGCATATGCGGCAATTATCCACACGAGCCACATGAAGAATATAGCCGCCGCCGAAAAGAGGATATTCAGTTTTCTCTTGCCGAAGAATTTTTTCACCTGTCAATCCTTAAATTCAAAATTTTTACCGTGCGCCGACAAAAGCCGCAACTGCGCCGACAAAAGCCCGTGCTCATAACACAAAAATCTAAATATATATTGATATTTATGCGGCGTAAAAGAAGGAATCGTCCGCCTGACGCGCAAAGGTTGTATCGACGGCGACAAAGCTATCCAAAAGCGATTTCACGTCTTGTTTACACTCCGAGGAGGGTCTGAACTTTATCCCGCAGTGGTCGATGACAGTCGCCGAAAGGGTGTTGAAGGCGGGCGTCGTGTTGTCGGGGTCGGCATAGTGCGCCTTAATCGTGCTTAAAATATTATCGGCGGGAGTATTTTTGAGGTAGCTATCCGCTGTCGAAAGGGCGCCCGTGAATTCCTTTATGAAGTCGGGATTGCTCTCTATAATGCTGTTTTTGGCGAGAAGGACGGCTTGGGGATAGCCGTTGTCGCCGTAAAGGGTCTGCAAATCGCCCGCAACTTTAAGATTTAACTGTTGATTGCCCGCTCTGGTCGTTGCCGCGGGTTCGGGAAGCACGAAGTAATCGAAATCGGCGTCGCCGCTTACCTGCGCGGGTTGAACGGGCGAAAGTTCGGCGGACGTTTCATATTTTTTAAGCAGCGTCTTGAACATTACGCCGGGGAACATGGGAAGTTGCACCACCCCCACCTTTTTGCCGCCGATCTCCGCCGCAAAGTTGTCCTTCGTGAGCGTCGTCTTGTCCGAAGCCGAAAGTATATAGAGATTGCCGTTCGTGACTGAGCCGAGCATCTTGTATTTTTCGCCGTTGCCGAGAAGTTTTGAGGCGGCGTTCACGGGCATAACTATGAGGTCGGCGTTCTTGGTATCGTCCTCATAAGTCACATATGAAGTTATCGTATCGGCGACAACTATGTGATAGTCAACTGTTTGGGAAAGTTTTTTGTCTCCGCTCATCAGTTGAGTAAGTGCGAGTGCGGGCGCGCCGTCGGGCGCATAGACCGAGTAGGTCGCCCCGTCCTTCTTTGCGCATGCGACAAATCCCGCCGCGGCGACTGCGCAAGTAAGCGCGCACAGTGCGAGTGCTAAAAGTTTCTTCATATTGTTCTCCTTTCGGTATCAGGCTATTGCCTTTTACCTCAAAAATTATTACACCTTTGACATGAGCGTCTTTGCGGTCACTCCCTCGAGCTGACCGAGTTTACCCGTTACGGCGTTTATTATCTCGGCGGGCGCGTCGATGGCGACGCAGATTACAAATACAGATTTTTGTCTGTATGGCAATCCCATTCTGCCGATAACATAGTCGCCGAATTCCGACAGCACCCCATTTATCTTGCCGCTCACTTCGCGATTTTCCGCGATAATGCTTATAACTGCCAATCTGTTCATAAAAAATCCCCCTTGCCCGAACAATGCAAGGGGAAAAACACGGCGCACCGTGCAATAAACTTATTCTCCCCTTTGCCCTCAGATTGTCTCTTTGGGTTCAGGCTGACTTATTTTAACATTTATAGGAAAAGTTTGCAACTATTTGCATATATATAGCAAAAATTTACATACTGTCTATATGAAAAGAGCTTTGATTTTAGTTGCGATATCTTTGAGCCTTTGCGTCATCTATGCCGCGGGTTTTGCGGGTGCGCGGACGGGAGCCGACAGCCCCGCCGCCGAAATTGCCGAGCCGAACGCGAATATAAATAATATCCAAAACGGCGACGACATTGAAAAGGCAACACCCTTTAACGAAACAACGCCCTTTGACGGCGAATGGAGCGAAAGGGGATTTTTCATAAAGATTCCCTCTCCCCCGCTCGGCAGACACCTAAGGCATTGACAGTAGGTCGGAAGTCACCCTTCCGACTTATTTTTATTATAGTTGATAAGGCAGCCGTCGAGAATTATCTTCTTCTCCTCTGCGGTCAACCTGTCCATATCGAGCATTATATTTTTTACTTTGCCGCCGGATAAGTGCTTTGCGGGGATTGCCGTGCAGTCCTCTTCAATCAGCGATTTGATATTGGGGATATAGACGTAATCGCCCACGGCAAAGTCGAAATTGCGGCATAAAAGGGGCAACATTCCCCAATTTATGAGGTTGGAGCGATAGCGTTTGGTGGCGTATTCGACGGCAATATTTGCAACGCCGCCCAAAACGCGCTGGCAGGACGCCGCCTGTTCCCTCGCCGAACCATCGCCCGGTTTTCTCGCGACGACGACGCTCCCAAAAAGAGTATCGGAATTCAGGTTTATTCCCGCCGCTTTCAACTCTTCAATCACCTCTTCGGGCAGAGAGCCGCCCGCTCTCCTCTCCTCTTCCGCCGCCTTAACAGCCTTTGCGCGGGGAACATAGTCGGGGTCCTTTCTCGACAGCGCAAAGTTGGCAAGGCGCAGGGGATTGGAACGGTATGACGAAGTTTCGCCCGAGGGAATGAGTTCGTCCGTCGTGGTGACGGGGTCGGAAAGGACGGAGACGACTTTCATCAGTATATCGCCTGTCATCGCAATCTGTTCGGGCCAGTCGGCGATATTGGGTCCGTATATAAGCTTTGCCTCGGGGTCGGGCTTGCCCTCTCCCCTATACACCCTGTTGTCGTATATGGTCTTGTCGAAATAGTATTTTTTGATTTTCGTATTGTATTCGGCTTGGGTTGCGGGGGTCAGAATTCCGCCGTTCGCCGCCGTCGCCGCAATCGAGCGGGCGTCCATAAGCGCAACCGCCGCAAGCTGCCCCTCTGCGGGCTTGCTGCCCTCCCTGTTCTCGAAGTTCCTCGTCGTATGGCGGATTGAAAGCCCGTTGTTTGCGGGCGTGTCTCCCGCGCCGAAGCAGGGTCCGCAGAACGCCGTTTTGACTATCGCGCCAGACGCCATCAACTCGGACACATAGCCGTTATCGGCAAGGCACTTAAAGACGGGCTGGCTCTGGGGATAAACGCTCAGAGAAAATTCGTCGAATCCGCAGCTCTTTCCCCGCAAAATTTCCGCGGCAGCCGCGATATTTTCGTACGAGCCCCCCGCGCATCCCGCGATAACGCCTTGGTTTACATATATCTTTCCGTCCTTTATCTTGTCGCGCAGGCTGAAAACGCCGCCCTTCAAGAGCTTTGCGCCCGTCTTTTCGACGTCCGCCAAAATGTCGTCGCAATTCTCGATAAATTGGCTTATCGTATAGGCGTTCGACGGGTGGAAGGGCAACGCTATCATGGGTTCTATTCTCGACAAATCTATTACAACCGCACCGTCGTAATATGCGGGGTCGGCGGGATGCAGGGGCTTAAAATCGCCCTCGCGCCCGTGTTTTATAAAGAAGTCGCGGGTTATTTCGTCGGTCTCCCAAATACTTGAAAGGCAGGTGGTTTCGGTTGTCATAACGTCAATTCCGCACCTGAAATCCATGGACAGATTTTTTATCCCGGGACCGATGAATTCGAGAATTTTATTCTTGACAAATCCCTTTTTGAAGGTCGCTGCGACGAGGGCGATTGCAACGTCGTGCGGTCCCACCCCCTTCTTGGGCTTGCCCTTTAAGTATACTGCGATAACCTCGGGGCGCTTCACGTCATAAGTCTGCCCCAACAGCTGTTTTACAAGTTCGGGTCCGCCCTCGCCCACCGCCATTGTGCCGAGCGCGCCATATCGGGTGTGGCTGTCCGAACCCAAAATCATCGCCCCGCACTTCGCCTGCATCTCGCGCATGTATTGGTGTATTACGGCAAGGTGTGGCGGCACGAAATTGCCGCCGTAATGTTTCGCCGCAGACAACCCGAAGACGTGGTCGTCCTCGTTTATCGTTCCGCCGACGGCGCACAGCGAGTTATGACAGTTTGTCAAGGTATAGGGTATGGGGAACTCTTTAAGCCCCGAAGCCTTTGCCGTCTGAATTATCCCGACGTACGTTATGTCGTGCGAAGTCAGGGCGTCGAACTTTATCTTCAGATTTTCGTTATCGCCCTTGTTGTGCGCGGAAAGAATGGAGTACGCCATGGTCCCCTTCACCGCCTTTTGCTTTTTGCTCTCCACCATAAAGGCGACGTTTTCCTTTAAAAGCCTGCCCTCGGTGTAGTAAACTCCGCCGCGAATAAGTTTAATCATAACTCTTCCTCACTGTCTGTTTGTATCTATTTTATAATAATCCGACATAATTTTCAATTAATTCAAGCCGCAAATTATTAATCGGAATAATTTTGTTGCATTTTTCGGCGCTTTGACCTATAATATCGGTATGAAAACTTTCAAATATAAGCTTAAACGTTGGGCTTATGCCCTCATATATGCGGGATTGGTTTTAAGCGGCGTCGCGTTCGGGCTGAACGTCTACTCGGTATGCACCGAAAAGGTCATGGAGACAGCCAATCCCACCTTCGGAATAATAAGATATATCCTGCTCTTCGCCGTTTCAATCGCGCTGTTTATTATTTTGATTAGTATTCTGACGGGCGTATACTATGCAATCGACGATAAGTATTTCAGGACGAGTTTCGGGATAATCAAGAGCAAGTTCGAACTTAAAGAGATTAAATCGATCATTCTCGACAGACAGACCGATAAACTCACCGTGCAGTTCAAGAACGAAAACTTTATACACGTCGTGATAAACAACGATTGGTATGACGAGTTTATCGACGCCCTCTTGAAGGCAAATCCCGAGATTGAATATTCCATAAACTCAAAGGAAAATTCGCCCGACGACAAGCCCCAAGGGTGAAAAAGTAACTTAAATTTTTTTGCGCCGCCGACAATCAGTCGGCGGCGCTTATCTATCCGTCGAAAGGCTTAAAATCAGTCAACCTTTGCCTTTTTGTGCTTTCTTACAGAAGTTCTGTGCTCCTCGCCCGCAAACAGGCGCACAATGTTCTTTCTGTGCGCCGCCCACGTCAGGACGTTGATTGCAAAGAGTATCATAAATATGGCAATCACCCAACCGTTTGAAAGCTCGCCGCCGTATCTCACGAAGAAGAGCGCGCCCTGAAAGATTGAAAGCCCCGAAACGCCGATTAATGACCCCATGCTTCCCATTTCGGTGAAGATTATGTATATGAGTACGCCGACGAGCAGTACGAAAGCAATAAAGAAATACCACCACTTTTCGCAGGGCAGGGCGAACGCGAAAAGCCCCATCGTCGAGGCTATCCCCTTGCCCCCCTTAAACTTCATCGTCACGGGAAAAATGTGACCTATGACCACCATTATCCCGAAGAAGTAGCGCGCGAAGTCGGAGACGAGCACGTCGGTGCCCGCAAAATAATAATCTTTAAATAACAGCCAACCGACGACGGCGGGCATGCCGCCTTTAAATACGTCGCAGAAGAAGTTTATCGCGCCTATTTTAAGCCCGAAGGTGCGGGTCATATTCATAGTGCCGGGGTTGCCGCTGCCCTCGCCGCGGATATCCTTCTTTTTTATGTGAGAAATCAACACGGCAAAGTTGAAACAACCTATAAAATAGCACACTATTGCGGCAATCAGGAAGTAATACCAGCTTTCTAAAATGTAAAATTCTTTCATTTGTCCTCGTTTTTCTCCCTGATCAATATCTTTATGGGCGTGCCCGAAAAATCGAAATTCTTCCTCAAAGTGTTTTCGAGAAAGCGTTCATACGAAAAATGAAGTAAATCGCAGGAATTGACGAAGAGCACGAAGGTCGGCGGCGCGACGGCAACTTGCGAGGAATAATACACCCTCAACCTCCTGCCGTTGTATGAGGGCGGCTCGTTGGCGCGGACTGCGTCGGATATGACGTCGTTTAAGACGCCCGTCGCCACGCGATAGCGCGAATGTTCGTACACCTCGTCCACCAAACTCATTATCTTTTCGGCGCGCTGACCCGTCTTTGCCGAGATATACACCGACTTGAAGTAATCCATAAATTTCAAGTCCTCGGCGAGTTTTCTCTCAAACTCGTTTATGGTATTTGAGTCCTTTTCAATCAAATCCCATTTATTCATGACGATGACCGACGGCTTGCCCTGTTCGTGCACGTATCCTATTATTTTGGAGTCCTGCTCGGTCAATCCCTCGGCGCAATCCACGACGAGAAGGCATACGTCTGCGCGGCGCACAGCGTCGAAGGCGCGGAGAACGGAATAATATTCCACGTCGTCCTCCACCTTGCTCTTCTTCCTTATTCCCGCGGTGTCGATTATGGTATAATTTTTGCCGTTATATGAAAATTTTGTATCGATAGCGTCGCGCGTGGTGCCCGCTATATCGGTGACAATTGAACGTTCGAAGCCCAAAAGTCTGTTTACAAGGCTGCTCTTGCCCGCGTTGGGTTTGCCGACGACGGCGATTTTAAGGCTGTCGTCCTCCTCGTTCTGACCCTTTTCGAACCAGCTGACCGCCTCATCCAGCACGTCGCCTATGCCCGTACCGTGTTCGGAAGATACGGGGTACGGTTCCCCCAGCCCCAAGGCATAGAACTCGAACACCTTATCCTCGGAGTACTCGTCCACCTTGTTCACGACGAGAATGACGGGCTTTTTACTGCGGCGGAGCATATCCGCCACGTCATAGTCCGAAGTGGTTATCCCCTCCTTCCCGTCCACGAAAAACAAAATGACCTGCGCGGTGTCTATCGCCGCTTCCGCCTGTTTTTTTATCTCCCGCCACATGGTGTCGTCCGACTGCAACTCGATGCCGCCCGTATCGACGACGGTAAAGGCGCGCCCCCGCCACTCGCAGTCTGCATATAGCCTGTCGCGGGTTATGCCGGGTCTATCTTCGGTTATTGAAATTTTTCTGCCTGCGACCCTGTTGAAAAAGGTGCTTTTGCCCACGTTGGGTCGCCCGACAATTGCCAAAAGGGGATTTGCCATATCTTTATTATAAATTAATTGCTTCAAATTGTAAAGCGGTTTGCGCAAGCCTTGCGCAAACCGCTTTACATTTAATTTTATCAACCGAACATATTCATTACGTTTATGCCTATTATGCCGAGGAAGGCGATAATAGAGAACACGAGGAAGAGTATCCTCATCGTCTTTGACTTGTTACGCGAATAGGTATAACCCGCAATAAATACGCTGATAAACAGCGCGATGTTGGCAACGAGGTTGAAAACGTTGACGACGTTATTGACCGTCGCGCCCGCGCCCGTTATGAGTTTGCAGACGATGAGGAGTTTTATAATCAACGTGACAAGGCTGACTATGCCCGAGATTATCATTCCCCAGAATGCGGTCAGTTTGACTATGCCGTAATTCGACGTCGAACTGCTTGACGACTTGTTGCTGTTTTTCTTTGCCATATTTATTTCTCCTTGATTTTTTTATATTTCATCGAGCTTGTTTAAAACGCCCGTAAAATATTCGGGTAAAGGCGCCTCGAACTCCATCCTCTCCCCCGTCGTCGGATGGGTGAGTTCAAGCTTCCACGCATGCAGAAGTTGACCGTTCAGGTTGAATTTCTGCTTTTTTATGCCGTACACCTCGTCACCCACAACGGGGTGACCCATATGCCTTGCATGCACCCTTATCTGGTGCGTTCTGCCCGTGTGCAAATCAAATCTGCAAAGGGTATAGCCCTGTCTGTATCTCTTCAAAACGGTGTAATCGGTCACGGCGAGCTTGCCCTTTTCGGGGGGAACGACCGCCATCTTCACTCTGTCGCGGGGGTCGCGCCCGATATACGTCGTCACTCTGCCGCCGTCGTCCTTTAAAATGCCCTCTAAAAGGGCGATATAGCTCCTTTTACAGGACTTTTGCTCTATCTGTTTTGAAAGGCTGAGATGCGCCGCGTCGTTCTTGGCGACGACTAAAAGTCCCGACGTGTCCTTGTCTATTCTGTGCACAATCCCCGGGCGCAAAACGCCGTTTATCCCGCTCAATTTGTCGAGCTTATATAGAAGTGCGTTGACGAGCGTGCCGTCGATATTTCCGTTACCCGCATGCACCGTCATGCCCTGCGGCTTGTTGACGACGGCAATGTCCCCGTCCTCATACACAATTTCAATGGGGATATCCTCGGGCTTTGCCGAATAGTTCTCGGCTTCGGGCAGGCGCACCTCGATTTTATCGCCCGAATTTATGGGCTGCGAGGGCTTCGCCGCCTTGCCGTTTATCAGCACGTATTCGCCGTCGAACAGCTTTTTCACGGCAGAGCGCGTCTTGTTTTCAAGCCTTTCCGCAAGCCAGATATCGGCGCGGGCGCACCTCTCTTCTGCCACAAAATTCTTAATTTCCATCTTCGGGCGTCCGCCCCTCGTCGGCAAGGTCGTTTTGCTCCCTATCCCCGACTTTTTCTTCTCTTTTATCTATTGATTGCTCGCTTCCAGCCTCGTCGTCCGCGGCAATTCCGCCGTCCTGCTCCGACGTGCTTTCTTGCGCATTTTCATCGATAGCTTTATCGGAATTTATAGCTTTCTGCGCTTCTTCGCTTTCCCTCATCTTTTGGGCTTCCTTCGCCTTTTTGGTCAGCGGAATGAGCGAATATTC
>CANRKX010000003.1 GCA_947631325.1 uncultured Clostridia bacterium
TTGCGCCCTGTTCGCGCCAGAATTTTACGGCATATTTATTTGTAAGATTTGCCTGCGTGGAGATATGGACGGCGAGCTTTGGCGCCGATTTTCGCGCCGCATAAAAGACGCCGCTGTCGGAAATTATCGCCGCGTCCGCCCCCGCCGATTGCAAGAAGCAAAGATAGTCCTCCATTTCGTGAAGGTCGTAATTCTTTGCGAATATGTTGGCGGTGACGTATAACTTTTTGTTGAGCGAATGGGCGTATTTTATTGCGCTTTCAAGCTCGTCGCGGGTGAAGTTATCGGCAAAGGAGCGGAGAGAAAAGTTCTTTCCGCCGACATACGCCGCATCCGCGCCGAAGTAGAGCGCGCATTTTAGTTTTGAAAAGTTGCCCGCAGGCGCAAGCAGTTCGGTCATAATTTTACACTCATTGCAAGTCCGTTGCCGATATTCAAAACGGTGGTCTGAAGTTGGGGCGAAGAGGTCGCCGCGGCGATATATTCCCTTATGTGTCCGACGAGGGCGCGGCGCTTTTTGGGAACTTCCGTCTCGCCCGCGACATAGCCGAAGAGAAGGACGTCGTCGGCGAGCAGTACTCCCCCCTTATTTAGTAATCTTATGAGGTCGGGAAGATACTTTATATACTGCACCTTTGCGCAGTCCAAAAATATGAAGTCGAAGGGGTCGCATAAGCCCTTTATTACGTCTGCGGCGTCGCCCTCGATCAGGTCGATTTTTGAATATATATTGAGATTTTTGAAGTTTTTGCGGGCTTCGGCGGCAAAGTTTTCATCGCGCTCCACCGTGGTGATTTTTGCCCCTTCGAAAGCCCCTGCCATGACCGCCGCGGACAGCCCGACAGCCGTGCCGAGCTCGAGAATTTTTTTGGGCTTCAACGCCGTGACGATTGTCTTTAAAAAGTTCAGAGTTTCGCCGTCCGACACGGGGATTTCCCGCAAGGCGGCGTCCGCCCTGATTTTATTCAACTCGTCGGAAAGCGCGGGAGAGTTGAACTGTGCGGTGGGAGAAATGCGCTCTCCCTCCATTGTATTGAAATGGGGATAGCCGAAGTCCATTTTACACCCTTTAAAGCTCGACGACGACGGGCACAATCATGGGAGATTGCTTTGTCTTTTTGAAGATATAGTTTTTGAGACTGCGCTTTATCACCCTTTTCAATTCGTCCACCGTGCCGTGAGCGAGGTCATAGCCCGAGATGGCGCGCTCGATGACGTCGCGCATTTCCCTGTTGTAGTCGCGGTGGAAGTCGAACACGAAGCCGCGGGAATTTATGGCGGGTTCGCCCACCACTTCCCCGCCGTACACGGCGACGGAGACGATGAAGAGACCCTCCGCGGAGAGCTGGCGTCTGTCCTCGATGACGGTTGAAGCCTTTTCGTCCTCTATTCCCTCGCCGTCTATAAGGCGCGCGCCCGAGGGAACGTCCTCAAGCCTTTTCAAGCCCTCGGAAGTGAGGGCGAAGCAGACGCCTATATCGGGAATAAATACCTTATTTTTGGACATTCCGAGCTCTGTTGCGAGCTGGGCGTGCTTTTTTAAGTGCCTGTATTCGCCGTGGACGGGAATGAAATAGTCGGGCTTTAAGAGGTTGTGCATTATTTTATGCTCTTCGCGGCAAGCGTGACCCGAGACGTGGATATTCTGCAAGCTTTCATACACTACGTCCGCGCCCTTCTGATAGAGGTTGTTAATTACCCTGTATACGAGCTTTTCATTGCCCGGAATGGGCGAGGCGGAGATTATTACCGTGTCGTTTTCGCCTACTGTGACGGCTGGATTTTCGCCGCTTGCCATGCGGGTGAGGGCGCTCATCGGCTCGCCCTGACTGCCCGTGGAGACGATGATTATCTCGTTGTCGCGCATATTTTTTATGCGGGAGACGTCCACTAAAACGTCGTCGGGAATGGAGATTTCGCCTATCTTTTCAGCCGCTTCCACTACGTTCAACATACTTCTGCCCGAGAGCGCGACCTTGCGCCTGTGCTTTACGGCGAGGTCGAAAATCTGTTGAAGTCTGTGGACGTTGGAGGCGAATGTGGCAACGATTATTCGGCGGCGATAGTTTTCGGAAAACAGCCTGTCGAGGGTGGCTCCCACTACCGTCTCGCTCATGGTGTAACCGGGGCGTTCTATGTTGGTGCTTTCGCCGAGATAGAGCCTTACGCCCGCCGAGCCGACGTCGGATATGGTCTTTAAGTCGATAGGTTCGCCCGCGACGGGGGTCAAATCTATCTTAAAATCCCCGCTGTGGAATATGACGCCCTGAGGAGTGCCTATGGCAAAGGCAAGAGAGCCCGCTATCGAATGGTTTACATTTATGCATCTTACCGAGAAACAGCCGATATTTATGACCTGCCCCGGCACGACCTGCTGCATTTTTACGTCGTTCAGGCGGTGTTCGCGCAGCTTGTTGTCGACGAGGGCGAGGGTGAGTTTTGTGCCGATGACGGGAACTTTGAGTTCCTTTAAAAGATAGGGCACCCCGCCGATATGGTCCTCGTGACCGTGCGTTAAAAAGAGCGCCTTGACCTTCTTCGCGTTGTCGAGAAGATAGGTTATGTCGGGCACGACGAGGTCGAACCCGGGGGTCTCCTCGGTGGGGAAGATTGCGCCCGCGTCGATAATGATTATGTCGTTGCCGCACTCGAGGGCGGTCATATTTTTGCCTATCTCGCCCACGCCGCCCAAAAAGATTATTTTGACAGCCTTATCCTTGGATGTGCCACGCTTTTTGCGGGCGGACTTATCAACTTTTTCAACCTTTTCGGGCTTTTGAGCCTTTACCCTTTTTTGGGCTTTGGGCTTTTCGGGCTTCGCCGAATTGGTTGTGGTATTGTGAGCGGCTGAATTGAGCCTTTTTTTGCCCGTATTTTGGGTTGATTGGGCGGGGGAATATATTTCCGCCCTGTTCTTTGCCTTATCCCCTCCCCTGCGGCGGGGAGGTAATTTCATTTCATCCTGTTGGTTTGACCTTATTTTTTCGCTTTTCTTTTCCAAAATTTTCCTGTTCCTTGAATTTTATATATGAGCCTTTCAACAATAAAAGGGGTTGAAAAAATCAACCCCCTTGTAAGTCTTTTTACTTTTTGCTTACGTCCTTTACAAGTCCGTCCTCTATGAGTTCGTCCATGTCCTCATAAGGGTACATCGCCGCATAGTCGCGGTCGGGGGCGGTGTTTCTCTTGACTCCGCCGCGTATCTCGAGCATTTCGTCAATCAATCTTATCGCCTTTCTTGCGCCGAGAGGACTCTTTATCTTGACCATCATGGGCGTTCCGTGCATGCTCTTATTGTTGGAGACGTCGACGTGGTGATAGACGGAGACGGGATACTGTTCGGGGTCGAGGGCGAGATAGAGACAGAGCGTCTTGCCGCGGATTTTGAAGCGGGCAATCGTCTCCCTGCCCTTGTGGAAGCGTTCTGCCCCCCACGCGACGTTGGAGTTGACTTTTGCATAGGAGAGAAGGGCGTTTTTGACTTCGCCGTAGTACTGCTTCTGGTCGTCGGTGCTCTGGATTATGCGCGCGATGAAGGAGCGGTTGTACTTCATCATGTGCGCGAAGTCGACGCCGTCCGCGCCGTCGGGCATCATTTCGCCATAGACGGGCACTTCGTCGATATCGTCCATTACGTCCTCTTCTTCCTCGGCTTGCTCTTCGGGCTCTTCTTCAACTATATCGCTGACGGTGACGAGCTCGTCGCCCGCCTCCTGCTCCTCGTCGTTTTCCGCCGCCTTTTCCGCAACGTGGACGACCGCGCCGCCCAAGAGCATGAGCTTAATCTCTCTGAGGTCTTTATCCACTTCGTCAAATCTCTCGTCGGTGCTCTTCAATACTTCGCCCGAGACAGACTGGGTTATGGTGTTTATGCCGTCCTCGTCGACGACGATGTCATAATCCTCCGCGCCCTTGGATTCCATTATCTTATCGGCAACCGTCGTGCTTATGGTCTCGCTATCCACAGTGGGCATTGCGCTGAGAAGCTGGGACGCGACCTTGTCGGCGATATCGTCGGTATCGATTTCGGGAAGATAATTGGAGAGAGCCGCCGCCGCTTTGTCTGCAATGACGTCCTCGTTTATGCCCGCAACCGTTATCTTGTCGCTTATGCGCTGAGCCATTTCCTCATAATCGGTCTCGCTGTTGGAGGCGATATCGAGGGCGCCGCGCAACTTTTCGGCAATAGCCGAACATATGAATTCATAGTCGAGCTTTTCGGCAATCTCCCTCGAGATGGAAGCGCAGCCGTCGTCGTCCACGAGAATATCGAAATCTTCGGATTTGAGAGAGCCGACTTTGAGGGCGATTCTGTCCGACAGCTCCTCCTCGTCCAACTGCACGTCGACGGGCACTGCGGAAGGAACGACCTGTTGTATGGGCGCAGACTGCGCGACGCTTTCGCCGACTACCACGGTGGATTCGGGAATGACAATCTGCTCGGCGACCTTGCAGGCGATATAGTCGGGCGAGATGTACTCCTGTGCGGGCATCAACTCGACAATTCGCTTTGCAAGGACGTCATAGTCTATATCTGCGCTGACCTGAGCGGGGATTGCCTGCACGGTCTGCTGCCGGACGGGGCTTTCCTCAATCTTTTTGGCAAGCTCGTTTATCTTGCCGTTGAGGTCGTCATATATACTCTCGTTCTGAGCCGAGAGGAACTTAATCTCCCTCTTTACGCTCTCGTACTCCTCCTTGATGGATGCGAATATCTGAACCATCTGGGCAGCCGTGAGGGGAATTGCGGGCGTTGCCGCCGTACCCTTTGCAAGCTTTTCCATTATGGCGTTGAGCTTCATATCGGACTGCCGCAGTTGGGAATATACCTGATTTAACTGCGTCGATATCCCCTGATCCATCTGGAGAATCAGGTCGGCTTTCTTGGGAGCGGAGTCCCCGCGTTTGTCTGCCATTATACACCTCGTGAACGTTTGTAAATTTTTTTAAACGGCGTAATACGCCCGTACTTTTCAATATACATTTAATAGTTTACACTAAATCATAAAAAAAGTAAATACAATTATTGAAATTTTTCCGCCGATTTTGAGATTTTTTTTGAAGAACGACAATTTTAAGGGCGAAAGGGCGTTTTGATATGGTGTGCGTTTGATACACCGAAATGTAAAATTATACAAATTTGCGTTTTTTTGAGCCGAGTATGTAAAATAGTTGTATTTTTTTACATTTTATATTATAATTCTCCAAAAGGAGAAAAAGAGTATGCAAAGAGTTTACAATTTTGCTGCGGGTCCCTCCACACTCCCGCTCGAAGTGCTTAAAAAGGCACAGGAAGAATTTCTCGACTTTGCGGGCACGGGCATGTCCGTCACCGAAATTTCGCACCGCGACAAGAATTACGAGGCTATCGTGCGCGATGCCGAAAACCTTGTACGCGAGCTTTTGAACGTTCCCGACGACTACTGCGTCATCTTCGTTCAGGGCGGAGCTTCGACGCAGTTCGCCGCAGTTCCTCTAAACCTCATGCACAACGGCGTTGCCGACTACATAGTGACGGGCAACTTCGCGAAAAAGGCTTATGAAGAGGGCAAGATTTACGGCACGGCGAATAAGATAGGCGACAGCTCGGATAAGGTATATACCTATATCCCCGAACTCTCCTCCCTCAAATACACCGAGGGTGCAGACTATCTGCACATAACTTCAAACAATACCATATTCGGAACGAGATATCCCGAGTTCCCCAAGTGCAAGGCTCCCCTCGTCGCCGATATGTCGTCGGAGATATTCTCACGTGAGATAAACGTTGCGGACTTCGGCGTAATATATGCGGGCGCGCAGAAAAACCTTGCGCCTGCGGGCGTGACAATCGTCATTGCCAAGAGGTCGCTCATACAGGACCCCTTGAAGATATGCCCCACCATGTTGAAGTGGAGCGTTCAGGACGCAAACGGGTCGCTGTACAACACACCTCCCGCATTCTCAATCTACATGGCTGACCTCGTCCTTAAAAACCTCAAGGAAAAGGGCGGCGTGAAGGCGATGAATGAGGCTGACGAATACAAGGCGGGGCTTTTGTACGACTTTATCGACAACTCCAAACTCTTCAAAAACAACGTCGTGAAGAAGTACCGTTCGATAATGAACGTGCCTTTCGTGACGGGCAGCGAGGAGCTCGACGCCAAGTTTATCGCCGAGGCGAAGAAGGCGGGGCTTGTATCATTGAAGGGTCACAGGCTCGTGGGCGGCATGCGCGCTTCGATTTACAACGCGATGCCCGTCGAGGGAGTCAAAGCTTTAATACAATTCATGAAGAAGTTCGAGGTGGAAAATGGCTGAAATTTTAAAGCTTAACGCCATAAGCCCCCTTGCGGACGGATATTTCAAGAACTATAAATATTCAGACGACGTGAAAAATCCCCAAGGAATCATGGTGCGCAGTGCGCAGATGGCTGATTATGCCGTGGGCGAGAATTTGCTTGCGGTTGCAAGGGCGGGCGCGGGAACGAACAATATTCCCGTAGCCGACTATGCGAAGAAGGGCATCGTCGTCTTTAACACCCCCGGTGCGAACGCCAACGCCGTGAAGGAGCTTGTAATTTGCGAGCTCTTCCTCGGCGGGAGAAAGATAACCGACGCCATACAGTGGGTAAAATCATTAAAGGGCGAGGGCGAGAACGTTTCAAAACTCGTCGAAAAGGGCAAGAGCAAGTTTGTCGGAAGCGAGATAATGGGCAAGACGCTGGGAATTATAGGCTTCGGCGCGATAGGCATACTCGTTGCAAACGCGGCGGCTTCGCTGGGAATGAAGATTGTGGGCGTGGACCCCTTCCTTTCGGCGCATAACGCCGTCCTCCTCCCCTCTGGCGCAAAGCTTGTGGAGAGCCGCGACGAAGTTTACAAAGAGGCTGACTTTATAACCGTTCACGTTCCCCTCACCCCCGAGACGCGCGGAATGTTCGACTCGGAAGCCTTTTCGAAGATGAAGGACGGAGCGGTACTTATAAACAACAGCCGCGGAGAGCTTGCAAAGAGCGAGGACGTTATTAAAGCGCTTGCGAGCGGCAAGCTTTCAAGATATATTACCGACTTCCCCGACGACAGCTTGATAGGCGTTGAAAACGCCATATGTGTACCCCATTTGGGTGCGAGCACGCCCGAAGCCGAGGACAACTGCGCGGTTATGGCGGCGCAACAGCTCACCGACTATCTCGAGAACGGAAATATCAAAAACAGCGTTAACTATCCCGCAGTTTGCATGGCGCGTTCGGGAAAGGCGAGGATTTGCGTTCACCATAAGAACATAAAGGAAATACTCTCGAAAACGCTTGCGGTGATTGCGGGACAGGGGCTCAACGTGGAGAATATGCAGGACGCTTCGAAGGGCGAATACGCATACCTCATCTGCGACACGGACGGCGTTCCCACCGAGGAGAACCTCAAAAAGATTGCGGCAATCGAGGGAGTTATCCGCGTCCGCTGTATTTAAAATATTGCTTTGGCTGCGATTTTAAGAAACGGCGATTGAACGACCGACAAAGCTATAAATAAAAGTATAAAACGAGATACCTCCGCGCATAATAAATAAAAACGCGGAGGTGTTTTTATGGGCAAAAAGAAGAAAAAAGTGCCTAAAATAAACGAGCAGGAATATAACGCGTACATCGCGAGCATAAGCAGCAGTGCGGCGGCTTACGGCACCGACGGCGAGATATTCGTGCCCGACTCCCTGAAAAAGGAAGAGAAAGAAAAAGATTATTGAGAGAAGTGAAAGCGAAACGGAACGAAAGCGAAAACGGAACGGAAGCGGCGGCGGCGCCTTTGGAAGGCGCCGCCGCCGCGGATTTTGTACTATAGTAGCATAAATTCCATACTATTGTATATAAAATCTGCTTAAAACCGAGTTTCTTTCCGTAAAATCAATATTTTAATAAGGCGGAATACATTTTATCGCCCAATACAAATCAAAGCAGAATACATATCACAATAGGATACATATCACTCCGCCCTTGCCCTCGTTGACGATGCGGGTCATGGCGCGGCGCATTTTGGACTTGGCGTCCTCGGGCATGCCGCACACCTTGCCCGTCAAGCCCTCCTTTACCATTCCGCGCAGAGATTTGCCGAAGACGTTGGTATCCCACATGTCGTCGGGGTGGGTCTCGAAGCCGTCCATCATGCCGCGGACTATGCTCTCGCTCTGGGCGGCGGCGCCCATTATGGGGCTGACTTCGCCCGTCACGTCCACCTTTACTATATGATAGCTGGGCGCGCTGGCTTTGAGCTTTATGCCCACACTGCCGCCCTGCCTTACAACGGCGGGGTTTTCAAGACTCATGTCGTCGTCGCAGGGCTGGACTATGCCATAGCCGTTGACTTTGGCGCACTCGAAGGCGTCCTTTATCTTATCATAGCTCCTCTTCGCCTCGGACGCGCCGCGGACATAGCGCATTAAGGAGTATTCGTCCGCCACCTCTTCGCCCGCTATCTCGGTCAACATATCGAAGAAAACGCCCTCTTTTACGTCGGCTTTTATCTTCGCCTTGCCATCCGCGAGATTTAGGGAGATTGAGGGGGTATCGTTCCAGAATTTACAGCCCGACAACATGCCGTCGAGAGCGGCGCAATCCTTCATTTTGGATATATCTTTTGAAGTCGTGCGCACCCTGTCGAGAATTTCGGCAATCGACGAACAGTCGGCGGGCAAAAACCTCATCCATTGGGGGATATCCACGTCTATACCCGTCACGGGGAACTCGAAGAGCACCCTCTTCAAGATATCTGAAAGCCCTGCGGAGTCGAGCTTTTCACAGTTGACGGCGACGGTGGAGACGCCGTATTTTTGTTCGAGTTCGGCGCACAGTTTTTTGGACTCGGCGCTGTCGGGCTTGACGCAGTTCAATACTATTATAAAGGGCTTGCCGCACTCTTTAAGCTTATTGACCGTGCGCTCCTCCGCCGCGATATAGCCCGAGCGGGGGATATCGGCAATGGTGCCGTCGCAAGTGACTAAAATACCTATAGTAGAATGTTCGGAAATGACCTTTTCGGTGCCCAATTCCGCCGCCTTTTCGAAGGGCAAAGGCTGACTGCTCCACGGCGTGTTGACGAGGCGGGGCGAGCCGTCCTCCTCTTCAAATCCCGTTGCTCCCTCGGTCATATACCCCACGCAATCGCAAAAACGCACACGCGCAGAGGCGTTGTCTATGGCGACCGTCGCCGCCTTTGCGGGCACAAACTTGGGCTCGGTGGTCATCACGCTCTTGCCCGAACCCGACTGCGGCAGTTCGTCAACCATTATACTCTTCGCGTTGCCGTCCGCGACGTTGGGAATGACGAGCTCGGTCATAAATTTTTTTATCAGCGTGGATTTGCCCGTTCTGACGGGACCCACGACCCCAAGGTAAATATCGCCGCCGCTCCGCTTGGCGACGTCCTCATAAACATTGAAATCAACCATAAACGCCTCCGCAAAATGTATGTATAATAACATACGGCGGAGGCGCAAAATTTAGAACGAAAGACAGTTTATTTTTTTTCGGGCGATTTGACTTGGAGGACTTCGGAATAGAACTCGTCCATCTCCTCAACAGTCTTGAAGGTTGCAAGGAACATGGTGTTGCCCATTGCCGCAGAGAGGGCGTCGGGCACCCTGCCGATATTCTTTAAATTGGACTTGAACTTATCCACTATGTCCTGTTCGGAGAAGAGGAAATCCTTGCCGTCGCGTCTGCCCGCAAAGGCGCAGAAATACCTTTCGCCCGGCTTTACTTGCGTGCAGTCGAAGGCAATCATATCAGCCCAAATTTTATAGACGTCGGTGGAGTTGGCGTAATTCATCATATCGGGGGATATGCCGCCGCAGGGACGCATGTTGACTTCGAGAGCGACAACCTCTCCCTTCTTTCCTATATGTTGGTCGGAAAGCAATCTGAAAAACTCGAAATGGACGAAACGGCTCTTGACGCCGAAAGCCTTTACGGTCTTTCTGCCGAGGGCGCGGACGTCGGGGAAGGGCTTATTGACCATATAATATAAGCTGTTGTCGTTGTTGTTGACTATGTCCATTATGGACATGGGGGTGACGTTGCCCGTCTCGAAAATGGGCTTTCCTTTGCTGTCGATTATCGCGTCGTATGAGTTGACTTCGGCGTCGATAAACTCCTCCATGATATAGCCTTGAGGGTCGGAAGCCATAAATTTTGAGAGCTGTTCGTCGTTTTCGAGCTTGTAGGTGTCGTTTGCGCCCACGCCGTTGTCGGGCTTGACAATCACGGGATAGCCGACTTCGGAAATGAAGGCGCGGCAGCTTTCGATATCCTTGACAAGACAATATCTCGCAGTCTTGACGCCCGCCTTTTTGTAGTACTTTTTCATCTCCGACTTGTACTTTATCTTTTTGATATCGCCCTCGTTAAAGCCCGAGGTTATGTTGAACGCCGTGCGGAGGCGCGCGTCGCGTTCAAGCCAATACTCGTTGTTGCTCTCGATAAAATCTATCTTGCCGTACTTGAAGATGAAGAAGGCGACGGCGCGATATACTTGGTCGTAATTTTCGAGGGAGTCAACCTTGTAGTACTCGGTGAGCGAGCTTTTGAGCTCCTGAATGAGGTTGTCATAGGGGCAGTCGCCAATGCCCAAGACGTTGAAGCCGTTGTTTTTAAGGTGACGGCAGAACTTCCAATAGTTTGCGGGGAAGTTGGGCGAAATGAAGATAAAGTTTTTCATATGTAATGTACCTCAATAGAGTTGTAATGCGGTGGGAAAATTATAATAAGGTGGGATTATTAGAAGTAGCAACCGAGACCACGGGGGGATTCTTCCACTCAATCGAACCTGCTTCGCGAGATTCTCATTCGGTCAGAATGACAACATGGGACGGGCGCGGGTATTATTGCCAATAGGAAGCCGCGGGGCAGTTATGCGACGCATATATGCACCGCGTTCGGTAGGAAAGAGATTAGTCAATCAAATACGGTAAAAAATACGCCGCCTGCACAAACCACCACTCCCAATCATGCCTTACGTCCGCGCCCCAATAGTCAAAACGGGCGCCGACGTTCTTTTCACTCAATACACCGTCGAAATAGCGGGTGCTTTCCAGAGTTTCAATCTCCCACGCGCCCTGACCGACGCAGAAAATCATTCTGCCCGAACGATACTTATCGAGATAGGGGTGATCGTTCGGCATATTCTTTATGAACTGCTGAGGGGAGTTTATGTACGTCAATTCGTCGTGATAATCGCCGAAAAAATATTCGTTTGTATAAGCCCCGCTCAGACACATGACGGCGTCGAATATATCGGGAAAGCGGAAATAGAGAGTTGCGGCGTGGAGTGCGCCGAGGCTCAATCCCGTTACGGCAAAGCGAATCTCCCAGCCGTTCGCGAGGGTGTTTATCTCGGAAAAGCGGGGAATCGCCTCCTCCACTATATATTTAATCCAGCTCTCGTGGCGGCATATGCGCCAGCGGGGGTCGCCCGTTCCTGCGAGCGTTTCGCCGTCTAACGAGTCGATTGTAAACACCTGTATGCGCCCGTCCTCGATGTACGGCGCGTATACGTCAATCATGTGCATATCCTCAAACTCGTAAAATCTGCCGCCCTGACAGGGTATGCACAGCACGGGCTTGCCCGCGTGACCGTACACCTTGAATTCCATATCCCTGCCGAGGTTGTGGCTGTATTCCTTGTGGTATTCTATATTCATGGTAAAGCCCCATTACAGCTCGGGAAAGAGCGTGTTCATGAAAAAGGGTATCTGCTCCTGCCAGGACTGTTCGCAATGGGTGCCGCCCGGCACTATGCGGGCGGTGAGGTTGACGCCCTTTTGTATGAACGCCGCGCACGCCTCCGAAAACGCCTGCCTCTGGTTGGAGTGATTTTTGAATTCCCTGCTGCCGTAATCCATATACAGAATGGTATCGCGGCGGGCAGAGCCCTTTTGAATTACTTCGGGCGTGTTGTCGCCGTATACCCAAAGGCTGGGCGAAAGAGCCGCGCCCTTGGAGAAATATTTATTGTAGTTTAAAATGGCATAGACGGTCATCAATCCGCCCATGGAACTGCCGCCGATCGCCGTATTCAACCTGTCGGGGAGGGTGGGATATTTGCAGTCTATGTAGGGCTTGAACTCGCGGACGAGCCAATCCATATACTTTTTCCCCCTGCCCTTAATCTTGGTGCCGTCGTGCATGGTGAAGTTGACGGGGGAATATTCGGACAGCCTGCCGTTGCCCTGCGTGTTGCACTCCACCGCCGCGACGATTATCTGCGCGCCCGTGTAGTCGAGATAGTCCCCAAGCCCCCAACATTTGCCGTAAGTCGCCTCCTCGTCGGTGAAGAGGTTATGCCCGTCGAACATGTAGAGGACGGGATAGCGTTCGTAGCTGTCCTCATAGCCGACGGGAAGATATACATAAGCCTTCCTCGTTCTGTCGCCCGTTAATTCGGGTATAGTCACGTCCCATCTGTCAATCATATAAGCCTGCCGTCAGATTTCGGAATTTATAAATTCAAGCAAGTCGGCGCGCACTTCTTCCGCGCAAAAGTCGTTCAAAATCTCGTGCCGAGCGCCCTTGTAGAGCTTGATTTCAACCCTGTTTACGCCGTATTTTTTAAACTTTTTATATGCCTTTTCGACGCCCTTGCCATAGTCGCCCACGGGGTCGTCGCTGCCCGCGACAAAGAACACGGGAAGGCGTTTATCGACAGATTTTATTATCTTGGACGAACATGCGCCCTTGATTGCCGAGAACAGCACATAGTAGCCGTTGTCGGTAAAGTCGAAGCCGCAGAGGGGGTCCTCTCTGTATCTTTCGCGGTTCTGTCTGTCGACCGAAAGCCACGAGTTGGGGTCGTTTTCGGAGGCGAATTTTTTGCCGTACGAGCCGAAAGCGAGATTTTTGATGAATTTGCTTTTATTGTGCCAGCCGCAGAAGAGGGCGTTGAAGCGCGTCATAAATTTCGCCGTGCTCATGAGCAGTTTGCCCTTGAAGCCCGTGCCCATTATTATCGCGCCCGACAGACCCTTGCCATAGAGGGCGATATAGTTGCGGCAGAAAAAGGAGCCCATGCTGTGGCCCATGACGAAATAGGGAAGCCCCTCCGCTTCACTTTCAACCCTTGTCCTCAGAGCGTGGATATCCGAAAGCACAGTCTTATAATTATGGTCGTCGCCGAAATAGCCCAGCTCGCTTTCATCCTTTGCGGAAAGCCCGTGACCCAAATGGTCCTCGCCGCAGACGATAAAGCCGTTCTTCGTCAAATACTCGGCAAAGGGCGCGTATCTTGCGGCGTACTCGCACATGCCGTGAATTATCTGCACTACGCCGCGGGGCTCGCCTTCGGGACGCCATATACACGCATGAATTGTGTGCTTGCCGTCGGCGGAAGGGTAATATATGTCCTCCATTTTATCCTCCGATAAATATCAATGATTATCTAAGATTGTGAAAATTTTTGACTGCGGCTAAGGTCAGTCGAGCAGGGCTATATTGTCCTTTGACGGGGTGAGTTCGCTGCGCTCTATGGAGTGCGCAAGCTCGATAACCTTATGATTTACGGGCACGGGCACGCCGAAATTTTTTGCCGCATGCACTATGACGCCGTTTATAAAATCAATATCGCACCGCTTGCCCGAGACGAGGTCGAAATACATTCCCGACACAATATTTTTATGACCTTTCATGGCGCGGGGGAGAAGAGATAACGCTATCTTTTTCTTTAAAGCTCCGCGATAGCCGAAAATTTTAACTATGTCGTGACCCTGAATTTTTTCTATCTTCACTCCGCAGGCGTCGGCGACGGCGAACGATTCGTTCAGGAGGGCGAGCGCATAGACGCGCGCCGCCTTATCCTTTGCCACCTCGCCGAAAGTCAGCCCCGTGATGGCGGACAGCGACGAAAACGCCGAATTCACCGAGAGCTTTGCCCAGCGCGCGCCGATGAAGTTGGAGACTGTCTCCACCTCTCCCATTGCCGATAAAATTTCCCTGACGCGACCGATATAGGCGTTGTCGCCCGACAGCGAGCCGAGGGAAAAAGTGAGCTTGTCGCTCTCAGAAGTGAGCTCAGCCTCGCCAAAGCCCTTGAACTTTGCGCCCCAAGATACGGCGCAGCCCAACGTTCTTTCGGAGCCGATTACGCCAGCGACGGCGGGCTCGGGCAGACCGTTTTGCATCGTGCAGACGGTGCCGTTATCTTCAAGATAGTCGCTAATGAATTCGCAGACTTTGACGTTGCCGCTCTGCTTGGTCATGAGAAAAATTACGTCGTACTTGCCCGTCATTTCATCGGGCGTAAAGGCGCGGACGGGGGTTGTAAAATCGACCGTGCCCGTTATGTGCGCACCCTTTTTATTGAGGGCTGCGACGTGCTCTTTGTTGCGGGTGATGAGGTCACATTCTTTCCCCGCCCTGTTGAGGAAGGCGCCGAGAACCGTGCCCATTGCGCCCGCTCCGTAAATTGCTACTCTCAACTCTTTATCTCCTCGTATGCCGTGTGTTATTTTCGGGAGGGCGGATTTTCGCCCCTTTTTTTGTCCTTGGGAATTCTGTTTTTGGTCATAAATTTCCACGCCGCTTTAAAATACTTGCCGTTGAAGAAATCAACTATTCCCTCGGCTTGGCGTGGGGTGAATTTTGCAAACTGCGCGCCCATGCGCACCTGCGCGTATTTGAGGGAGCCGTGAACCATGTCGTTATTTCTGAATATTCTGAACGTCGTCCGCACGACCAATCTCACGAGAATGGCGCGCGAATTTATGAGTTCGCCGAAAGGGGTAGTCATGTCGGCAATCACCCTGCCCCGCTTGTTTTTCGTAAGGGCGTACGGCGCGGGACTGAGCAACGACGTGTTGCAGGGGGCGACAAAATCGCAATCCCCCTTTAAATTTATCTCGCTTGAAAAGGAAAGATTATCCGAACTTTCGCCCAAAAATATCCTATACGTTCCGCCCACCGTGACCCAGCGGTTTTGCTCGGCGGAAAAACTGCAAAAATCGCGTTCGTTAAGGCATATCTCCGCCTCTTTTTGCTCGCCCGCACCTAAAAAGACGCGCGTAAAGCCAGCAAGTCTGAGCCCTGCTGACGAAGCAGCGGAGGGCAACTCGATATATGCCTGAGCGACGCACACCCCCTCCCTTTCGCCGATATTTTTTACCGTGAAGGTCACTTTTTTTTCGTCAATACTGACGTTTGAAAAGGCGAATTTCGTATAGCCCAATCCGAAGCCGAAGGCGTATTTGGGGCGGATGGAGTTTGCCGTGTAGTGGCGATAGCCCACCGCCATGCCCTCGGTGTAGACGGCGGCGTAAGGCGTCTTTGAGAAGTCATTAAAAGAAGGGAGTTCCTCGGGAGAGTTGAAGAAAGTTTCGGCGAGTCTGCCGCACGGAGCGGCTTCGCCCGTGAGAAGTTTTGCTATCGCCTGCGGTGCGCCCTGCCCCGAGAGACCGACATATAAAAGGGCTTCGACGCCGCTATCCCAAGAAGTATCCACCGCGCCGCCGCAGGAGAGGACGCAGACCACCTTTACGCCCGCGGCGCAAAGGCTTTGAACGAGGTCAATCTGGCTTTGGGGAAGGCGCAAATCCAACCTGTCCTTGCCCTCGCTGTCGCCCGTGTACAGGGCGAGACAGCACACCGCAACGTCCGCAGACTTCGCGAGGCGCACCGCCCTTTTTATAAGTTTTTTACTCGTCTTTTTGCCCCGTCTGTAACCTGCGCAATAGCCGATAACTTCGCGCATGCTTTTAAGGCGGGCAAGAAGGTTATCGGCGCAGTTGGGATTGACGTGCGAGGAGCCGCCGCCCTGTATGGGGGCGTTTTCCGCCGCTTCGCCGACGACGGCAATCTTTAACCCCTTATTTAAGGGGAGAATATCGTTGTTGTTCTTTAAGAGTACGGCGCAACTTTCGGCTGCCTTTTCCGCAAAGGCGGCGTGTTCCGCCATATCGCAATTGTCAATTTTGGGGTGGGGACGGGAACAGAGTTTTTTCACCCTGTCGGCGCAGGCAAAGAGCTTTTCATCTTCCAGCTCTCCCCTTTCAATCGCCGAAGTTATCTCGCCCGCCGATAGGGTGCAGGCGGGCATTTCGAGGTCGCAACCCGCGGCAATCGCCTTATGCCGCATAAAGGTGCCGCCCCAATCGGTCACGACGGTTCCTTCAAATCCCCATTCGCCGCGAAGGACGTCGGACAAAAGCCACTCGTTTTCGCTGCAATATACGCCGTTGACGCGGTTATATGCCGTCATCACGCACTCGGGCGAGGAGTTTTTGACGGCGATTTCGAAAGGGCGAAGATATATTTCGCGAAGGGTGCGGATATCTACAACGCTGTCCGACACAGAACGACCCAACTCCTTGTTGTTGGCGGCGAAGTGCTTTACACACGCGCCCACGCCCGTGGACCGGACGCCCCTTACGTACGCCGCGCCCAACTCGCCGCAAATGAGCGGCTCTTCCGAAAAATACTCGAAATTTCTGCCGTTTAGGGGATTGCGCTTGACGTTCAACGCGGGGGCGAGCAAGACATCGACGCCCGAAGCCGCCGCCTCCTCGCCTATGCGCCTGCCGACTTCTTCCGCAAGCCCCCTATCCCAGCTGTTGGCGAGGGCTGAATGGGCGGGAAAACAGGTCGCCGCGGCAGAGCCGTGCAGACCGAAGGCGTCCGACTTTTCCGTCTCCTGCATGCGGAGACCCGCAGGGCCGTCTGAAAACCTGACGCCGTGCGCCGTCCAGAAATCTTCGCCGACGACGTATTCCGCCGCATGGCTTATTGTCCAATTTTCCCTTTTATTCATAAAATTTATATTTACTTATTCATTTTAGCACATATATTTACATTTTGCAATAAATGTTTGAATATTTTTTGCATAGAGAAGTCATTTTTATCTGCATTTTTTATAGATATATTCCAAAAGCAGAAGCGGCGACACAAGTCGCCGCCGTCCGCTCTGTTTTTTATTCAGGCGTTCTCGCGTTTAGCTTCACGCTCTTCGTCGCTGCGCCCCGAAAGCTTCAGCCCCTCCCCCGTGATTATGGGAGAGATGATGAGCCAGATTGCCGCGAGAGTTATCAACGAGTAGATGATAATCGACCCGATAGTTCTCGGACCCTGAAATATCCAGCTGACGAGGTTGAAGTTGAAGATGCCGTACAGCCCCCAATTGAGCGCGCCGACGATGACGAGAATGTAAGAAATAAAATTAGCAATTACCATTTTCGATCTCCTTACAATAGAGTATCGCCCTTTTCGGGGCTATTATGCGCCCCCGCTCAACAAAAGGTTGAGACGGCTTTTTCCCAAGACCTAACGGCGCTTGACAAACGGAAAGCTATAAACTATAATATAGAACTATGAAAGTCAAGCTGACGGACAGGCTGTTGAGGGCGCTGACGGGCATTTTGCTTGCGGTGGCGCTTTTGCAAACTTTCACGGTCTCCGACTACTACATATTCAACAGGTTCGACCAATTCAACCCCGCGTTTATCATAAGTCAATGGATGAAAAAAGCGGGGCTTCTGACCCTGCCGCTCGCCGTGTATTTCAACAGAAAGAGCTGTTCGGATATTTCCAAATATATACTTCCGCCTTTCGTCGTCATATCGCTATTTACCTTCGGCGGGTTCTTCGACATAACGGCGATAACCGAGAGTTCTTCGGCGGCGGATATAGTGTATGCGCACATAAACGAGTTTATTCCTAAGGCGGGGGTTCAACTTTTATTCTTCCTCTCCTCGGAGTTGTACCTTGCGATATGCGCTTTGCTGTTCGTTAGGGACGGGATAAAGATAAACATAAAGAGTTTGAGGTGGCTGCCTGCGGCGGTGGCGAGCGTGACGCCGCTCAATATATTTGAGAACTTTTTCGACATTGCCGACTTCCCCCAAGACAGCCCGCTGCGCTTCGGCAACTACACCGTCTGGCACGGGATTGCCGTCGTCGTCTTATTCGGGCTTGCCGCCTGCACCTACCTGTTTTTGAAGAACAAGAGCGAGGGCGACAAGGACAAATATCTCGCCGCGGCGGTCATAATATTGCTTATACAATATCACAGCAAGGATTCGGTGATTATGGGCGACGGATACAACGTCTACCATACCGTGTTTGCCTGTGTTCCCCTGTTCATCTGCAATATCGGCATGTACGTCGTCGCGCTTACCATATTTTTGAAGAAAAAGACGCTGTACGCGATATCTTACTTCATTCATTCGGCGGGGGCGATCTCCGTCTATTTCTACTTCGGGCGACCCGACATTTCGGACTACGGAATTTTTTGCAGTTACTCCATTTTGTACTTCTGCTTTACGCACAGCCTTTTATTCACGCTGTCGCTCATGCCCGCCGCGCTCGGGAGATACAAGTTCAGACATCGCGACGCCGTCGTACCCCTCATATACTACTGCATAGTGCTCTTATTGGCGGCGGTGGTAAGCGCGATCGTCACCTCGGCTTCATACGACTTTTCATACGGCGGATACACGCTGTCGGAGAGCGAGATTTTAATACCCAACTACTCGTTCACGCAGATAAATCCCCTGCCCTTCTACGTGCCCGAATGGGTGATGCTGACCGTTTGGCGATACAGGATAAACGTGCTGTATTTATTGGGGCTGTACGCCTTTTACGTCGCCATATTCTATGCGTTCAACTACATTTTGGTCAACTGCTTTATGCTTTTGAGAAGGGCTTTAAAAAGGCTTAAAACGCGAGGGCAAGAGGTTGAAAACGGCGACGCGGGCGCACCCGCCGACGATTACAAAGAGGGCGCGGAGAGCGAGGCGGCAATGACCGATATTTCAAAGGAAAAATGAAATTGGACGGCACATATGCCTTAAATAACGGGGTGTATGGGGTGTATGGAAAAGGCGCGGCGCGGGTTTTTTAAACCCGCGCCGCGCCTTATAAAATTTAAATTTACCTCACCTTGGGGGCATAGTCCTTGACGGAGTTGGAAATGTTCTTCATGTGGTCGCCGATGCGCTCCATGGTGATGGCGAGCTGCAGGAAGATTGCGCCCGCTTCGGGCGTGCACCTGTTCTCGTTGAGACGGCGAAGGTGGGACTGCTGCATCTGCTCGTTGAGCCTGTCGGTGGCGTGTTCCTCTTCGGTTATCTTGTCGAGATAGCTCAAATTTATCTTCTCGAAGGTCATCTCGACGTACTTATAGAGTTCTGTCAGATGAAGGTCCATTTCGCGGATTTCTTCGAGGGCGTGGTCGGAAAAAGTTATCTTATCTTTAACGGCAACCTGCGCGTACTCAACCATATTTTCGGCATAGTCGCCTATCCTTTCTATGTCGCTGGTGACGTGATAGAAGCTCGAAAGTTTTTTCTCGTCGGTGCCCGAAAGGGGTTCGAGCGAGAGCTTGACGAGGAAGGAATTTATATAGTGATTGGTCTCGTTTATGGTCTTTTCGCGGGCGGCGAATTCCTCAATGTGGGTGAGGTCGCCCGAGAGCAACATTTCAAGAGATAATTTGTAGTTGGCAAAGGCGTCCTTGCCCATCTTTATTATCTGCTTGCGCGCCTGACCTATGGCGATTGCGGGAGTCTTTAAAAGACGATAGTCGAGCGTTTCGCCGTCCTCCACCCCTTCGGCGTGCTTTTTGTCGTGGACGACGAGTTCGGCGAGTTTGACGAGGACGTTCTCAAAGGGCAACAAAATGGCAGTGGTCAATATGTTGAATACCATATGGAATATGGCTATCTGCCAAGAAATATCGAGAGGGCTTAAAACGTTGACGATTGCGCCGCTTACCGCGGGGATTGAAAGGGGAATAATGAAGATTATGCCGCCTATCAGGTTGAATGAGAAGTGGACGAACGCCGTGCGGCGGGCGTTGACGCTTGTGCCGAGAGAGGACAAAAGGGCGGTGACGCAGGTGCCGACGTTGGTGCCGAGGATTATGAACATTGCCATCTGCAAGGTTATGAGCCCCGAGCTTGCAAGAGATATTGCAATAGCCGTTATCGCCGCGGAGGACTGCACGAGCCCCGTCAAAAGCGCGCCGAGCACAAAGAGGACGGGGATTTCCCACGATAACGTGGATTTGCCGAGACCTATCGCCGTAAACATATCCTTGACTGCCCCAGCAATGGGGTTATCGACGGCGACTCCGTCCTTTATTATCTTTTCCGCCATAAGCCCGCCCATTGAGGTGGACATGGTGTTCATTCCTATAAATATGAGTCCGAGACCCGCCAAAATCATGCCGACTTGCTTTACGATATCGCGCTTGCCGAGCATATTCATGAGGACGCCGACAAAGGCGAGACAGGCGAAGATAGAAGTAATTTCAAGCTCTCCCCCCGTCGTGGAGATGGCGGTGATGAAGGCGGTTATCGTGGTGCCGATATTTGCGCCCATGATGACGGGCACAGCCTGCGTCAAGGTCATTAGTCCGACGTTGACGAAGCCGACAATCATGACAGTCGTCGCCGACGAACTCGTGACAATCGCCGTGACCGCCGCGCCCGTGCCGACGCCGCGGAATCTGTTCTTCGTCGCCTTAGCCATAAGCCTGCGCATATGTCTGCCCGCGGCTTTTTCGAGGTTGTTGCCCATCATATTCATGCCCACGATAAAGGCGGCGATGCCGCCCAATAAGAGCAGGAAGTTGTTTGCGATGGTCAGACCGTCGGCAATTGTCAGTGCAAGAAGTTCCGACATAAATTTTTTCACTCCGTAACGGCGGAGAACAAAACTCCGCTTATTCAATTGTAACAGCAAACGGCATATAATGTCAAATGAAATTTTCAGAAATTTCCACCCTGCTCCCCCTCGCATTTAATTGATTTTTGAAGAAAGTTAAACTACAATAAAAATATGTTTAATATTGTGTTGGTAGAGCCTGAAATTCCGCAGAACACGGGAAATATCGTGAGGACGTGCGCGGCGACGGGCGCAATTTTGCACCTTGTGAGACCTTTGGGGTTCGAGGTGACGGATAAATACCTGAAGCGCGCGGGGCTCGATTATTGGAAGGACGCGAAGATTTGCTTTTACGACTGCTTTGACGAAGTGAGGGAAAAATTCCCCTCCTCCCCCTTCTACTTCTTCACGACGAAGGCGCAGAAAAATTATACCGAAGCCGAATTTTGCGACGGAGACTTTCTCGTATTCGGCAAGGAGACAAAGGGGCTCCCCGAGGAGTTACTCGTAAAAAATAAGTCAACATGTTTAAGAATTCCGATGATTGGAGAGACGAGAAGTCTCAACCTTTCAAATTCGGTTGCAATCGCCCTGTATGAGGGGCTGAGGCAGACGGGATTTGAGGGATTTAAGACGGCGGGAAATCTGCATAGGTTAAATTGGGATTAAGCCCTTTACATTTTCAATAATTTATATTATAATAGGTTTATGGAACTTACCGAAATTGCTATTGCAAGCGCAAACAAGCACAAGATACGCGAGATAAGCGAAATCTTCACGGGCGTGACCCTGCTTTCCATGCACGATTTGGGCTTTGACGGCGAGATTGAGGAGACGGGCAAGAACTTCCGCGCAAACGCCATGATAAAGGCTAAAGCCATTGCCGAGAAATACAACATGCCCGCCCTTGCGGACGACTCGGGGCTGTGCGTGGACGGATTGAACGGCGCGCCCGGCATATACTCGGCGAGGTTTTCGGGCGAGGGGGAAGCCGCGAACAGAAAGCTTTTGTTAAAGCGGCTTGAAAACGTACCCGACAGGCATGCGCACTTCGAGTGTGCCGTCTGCCTGTATATGCCCGACGGACATACGTATTTCGGCGAGGGCAAAACCTTCGGGCGAATACTTTACGAGGAGATAGGGACGAACGGATTCGGATACGACCCCCTCTTCTACTCGGACGATCTTAAAAAGTCGTTCGGGCTGGCGACCGAGGAGGAGAAAAATTCCGTCTCCCACCGCTTCCGCGCCTTGCAGGATTTGAAAGGCAAGATATGATAAAAGCCGTAATAGTTTCCGACTCGCACGGAAATTTAGCCGCGCTCGACGCGCTGGACGGCATATTTTCGGAGTGCGACCTGATATTTCACCTCGGCGATACCTCGCGCGACGGCGCGTATATAAGGGGCAAATACCCCGATAAGACCTATGTTATAAACGGCAACTGCGACTTTGCCGCCCTCGGCGAAAACGAAGTTACAGTTGAGGTTGAGAAGGTCAGAATATTCGCCTGTCACGGGCATATGTATTCGGTTAAACATACCCTTTCAAAACTTTCGGACAGGGCGAAAGAGTTGGGGTGCAATATAGCGCTGTACGGGCACACCCACCGCGCCGAAGAGAGAGAAGTCGGCGGAGTTTTGACGATTAACCCCGGCAATATGTCGCGATATTCGCAAAACAGCTATTGTTATCTGGTCATAAACGGCGATAGGGCAACCTCAAAAATTGTCTATCCCGATAAGAGGAACTTATGAAATTCAAACACACCTTCCACGTATTCGTGGACAACTTTTCGGTAATCTACAAACAGCTTTTATACCGCCTTGTCGTGCTGACGGTCATGACCGTAATCGGCAGTGTGTGCGTATATCAGTTCATCGGCGAACTCATAAACTCGGCGGAGCTCAATTCGCTTATCGGGGGAGTGAGGGATTTCGTCTCCAACTTTTTAAACGGAAACGTCTCGGTGCTGTCGGACATATCCGAAAACGTAAAGAAGGCGTTCGAGCTGGTGATTGAGATGTTGCGCACGAAGATGGTGAGAATTGTGCTCGGCGCGCTGTTTGCCGTGATATTCATAATAATCGGCAAGTGGTTCACGGGGCTCGGAAACTACTCCACCGCCATTTTGATAAACGACAAGATGGCTCTCCGCGCAAAGTCGCCCTTTTTGGGCTCGCTCATAAGCAATTTAAAGAGCGCGGCTCTGTATAACCTCATATACGCGCCTCTATGCGTTCTCTACGATCTCCTTGTGGCGGCGGCTCTCGCGATACTTTTATACTTCCTTATAGTGAGCAACGTTATACCCATAATAATTGGCATATTTATATTCGTGCTCGTGTTCGTCATTGCGGTGGCGTTCAAGATGACCTTCACCTGCGACTGGCTGCCCTCGCTTATCCGCGGCAAGCTATCGCAAAAGGACGCAATAGTCTACACCTTCTCGAGGAAGAATAAACAGACCTTAAACGTATTTTCAAACTTCATAGTTTTAATCATCATAATTATGTCGGTAAACGTGACGGCAGTTCTGACCACCTTCGGCGTGGGGCTGCTTTTGACCATTCCCGCGAGCTTCGTCATTTTGGAATGTTATGAAATGGTCAACTACTTCGACAGGGAAGAATTGAAGTATTTCATCGACAAGACGACTATCGTCAAACCCGGCAAGGAAGCCGTCGTTACCCGCGAACAGTTCTTCCGCGGCGAGGATAATCAGTGATAAATACTAAAAAAATAAGAAAAAATTAAACTTTTTTCGGCTTTCCCCTTTACAAGGGAAAGTTTTTTTTATATAATTAATTGAGGTATAACGGAATAAAAATCCGATATATTATAAAAGGAGGATATAATGAGTTACTTGGAAATCTACAACGCATGGCTTGCCGACGCGCGTTTGAACGGCGAGGCGAAGGCAGAGCTTAACGCAATCAAGGACAATAAAGAGGACATTGAATACCGCTTCGGCGCCGAGCTGGAATTCGGCACGGCGGGCATGCGCGGAATTATCGGATACGGCACGAACATGATGAACGTGTACACCGTAAAGCGCGCGACGCAGGGTCTCTCTCAATTTATAATTTCAAAGGGTCAGGAGGTCATGGAGCGCGGCGTTGCCATATCATACGACACTCGCTTAAAAAGCGACGAGTTTGCGATGGCGGCAGCCGAAGTTTTGGCGGCGAACAACATTACCGCCCACCTCTACCCCATGGAGCACCCCGTTCCCATGCTGTCGTTCGCGGTGCGCGAACTCAACGCGTTTGCGGGAATTATGGTCACGGCTTCGCACAATCCCAAGCAATACAACGGCTATAAGGTGTACGGCGAGGACGGAGCGCAGATGAGCCCCGAGGACACGGCGGTCGTCGTCGGATTCATAAAGAAGATAGACGACTATTTGGGCGCACCCGTACCCACCCCCGAGCAGAAGGCTAAATACATAAAGACCATTTCGGGCAAGGTGGACAAGAAGTACTACAAAGAGTTGCAAAAGCTCACTATATCCAAGAAGGCGATAAAGAAGTACGGCAAGGGATTGAAGCTTGTCTACACCCCCGTGCATGGGTCGGGATACGTGCCCGTCACGACCATTTTGAAGAAGATAGGAATCAACGCGACGGTCGTTGAGGAACAGACCAAGAGGGACACCGACTTTTCGACGGTGGAAGTGCCCAACCCCGAGTTTAAGGAGACGCTTTCGATGGGCATTGCCCTTGCGCAGAAGATAGGCGCGACGGTAGTATTCGGCACCGACCCCGACAGCGACCGCTTGGGCGTTGCCGTAAAGAACAAGGAGGGCGAGTTTGAAGCCCTTTCGGGAAATCAGGTGGGCATACTCCTCCTCGACTACATCCTGACAAGGCTCAAAGAACAGGGCGATTTGCCCGAGAACGCGGCGGTCGTAAAATCCTTCGTAACGACGGGTATGGCAAAGGCTATCTGCCAGAAGTTCGGCGTTGCGCTCTTCGAGGTGCCGGTAGGCTTCAAGTTCATCGGCGAAAAGATAAAGCTTTGGGAGCGCGACCACTCGCATACATACGTATTCGGCTTCGAGGAGAGCTGCGGCTATCTTCGCGGAACGCACGCAAGGGATAAGGACGCCGTTGTCGCTTCCATGCTGTGCGCCGAGATGGTGTGCTACTACACTTCAATAGGCAAGACCGTATATCAGAGATTGCAGGAGATTTATGCAGAATACGGATATGTTCTCGACTGCAACATTTCGGTGCCCTTCAAGGGGCTCAACGCCATGAAGGAGATGAACGCCGTCGTTGACGGGCTCAAGGTAAAGCCCGCGACTAAGTTTGATATATACAAGGTCACGACGGTGCGCGACTACTCCAAGAACGTCAAGATTGACGTTGCCACGGGCGAGACTTCGGAGATTGGCTCCCCCCTCACCAACTGCGTATATTACGAGTTGGAGAACGGAAGCTTTATCTGCGTAAGACCTTCGGGCACGGAGCCCAAGCTCAAGATATACTTCTCCGTCCGCGCGAACAACAAGGCGGACGCCGAGGACGCGCTTGCCAAGATGCAGGCGGCGGCAAAGAAGTTTATCGGGGTTTAAAAGTAAATTTGATTGCTTAATTTTAGGCAAAAGCGGCGGACGCAAAATTTTGCGTCCGCCGCTTGAATTTTTGAAGTTTTTCGCTCTTTTGAAATTTTTTACTCTTCGGCGGGGGATAACATGGAGACAAAATCATCCTCGCCGATTATCTTTATGCCGAGTTTTTGAGCCTTTTGGAGTTTGGAGCCCGCCGCTTCGCCTGCGATGACGAGGGTGGTTTTGCCCGTCACGGAACTCTGACATTCGCCGCCGCGAGCTTCGATGAGTTTTTGGGCTTCGGAGCGGGTGAATTTGGAGAGCGAACCCGTCAATACGACAAATTGCCCCGCGAATATGCCCGATTTAACGCCCTCGGACGGGGCGACGGGGTTGACGCCTGCGGCGATAAGCCGCGCTATTTCGGCGGTGTTTTCGTCGTCGTCAAACCAATTGACTATGGCGTCCGCCGTCACCTCGCCTATGTTTTCCATTTCGATAAGGCTTTCGCGGGTGGCTTGCTTTAAGCCCGCAATACTCTTAAATCGCCTTGCAAGGTCGCGCGCGGCAACCTTGCCCACGCCGTCGATGCCGAGTGCGAATAAAAATTTATCAAGAGGGGCGGTCTTACTCTTATTCAGAGCTTCCAAGAGGTTGGATATCTTCTTGTCCTTGAAGCCGTCGAGCTTCAAGAGGTCGGACGAAGTATAACCGTATAACTGCGAGCAGTTGCGTAAACCCAATTGCTCGAACATCTGCGCCGCAGTCATCTCCGATAGTCCCTCGATATCCATTGCGTCCTTTGAGGCGAAGTGCTCTACCTTGCCGACGACGCGGGGCTTGCAGAACTTGTTGGGGCAGAAAAGATTTGCGCCCGCTTCGACAATTTCACTGCCGCAAAAGGGGCATATCGTGGGCTTTTTTACCTCTTCACTGCCCTCTTTATGGCTGACGGCGCCCAAAATTTCGGGGATTACCTCGTTGGAGCGCCTTATGAGCACCCTGCTGCCCACCTTTACGTCCTTACGCGTGAGGTCGCCGAAGTTATTCAAGGTTGCGCGCCTTACCGTTGCGCCGCCGAGATCGACGGGTTCGACTTCGGCAAGTGGGGTGAGTTTGCCCGTTCTGCCGACCTGCCAGCGTATTTCGTTTACAGTCGTCTCGCTCTCCTCCGCCTCGAACTTATACGCCATAGCCCAACGGGGGAATTTGTCTGTATAGCCTATTTCCTCGCGCTCGGCGACGCTGTTGAGCTTAATCACCGCGCCGTCGGTCAATACGTCGATATTGCGACGCTGAACTTCAATCTCTTCGACGGCGGCAATCACCTCGTCGCGGGATTTACACAATCTGAGGAAGGGATATACTTTAAAGCCCTCCCTCTTCAAAAATTCAAACTGCTCGATCTGCGTTGAAAAGCGCATATCCGAGGAGTAATTTATATTATAGAATAAAATTTCGGGCGAACGCTTGGCTGTTTCGGCGGGGTCGAGGTTGCGTATCGCGCCTGCCGCGGCGTTCCTTGCGTTCTTCAACTGTTCCTTTGCCGTCTTGTTATAATTTTCGAGCACGGACAGCCTTATGACCGCTTCCCCCTGAAATTCAAAGGTTCCCTTCGCCGCTATCGTCATGGGGAAAGATTTTATCGTGAGACACTGCGCCGTCACGTCCTCGCCGTCCACGCCGTTGCCGCGCGTCGTCGCCCTGACAAACTTGCCGTCCTCATAGGTTAAACACATGGTGAGTCCGTCGTACTTATATTCAACGGTATATTCGGGCCGGGGCACGACCTTTGAGATGCGGGTGAAAAAGCCGTCGAGCATGTCGTACGACACCGATTTATCGAGGCTGTAAAGGCGGGATATGTGCCTGTGTCTTTCAAACGCCTTTATGGGTTCGCCGCCGACGCGACGGGTGGGGCTGTCGAATTCCACCCTCCCCTCGCTCTCTTCGAGGGCGCGCAGCTCGTCGTAAAGCCTGTCGTACTCCCTGTCCGAAACGCTGGGGGCGTCGAGAACGTAATACTCATACGCCCACTTATTCAATATGTCAATGAGTTCGCGCATTCTATCCATAATTCACCTACTGCTTGATTATTTCAAGCGGCGCAAGCGAGGCGGACAGTTCCTTTATACCCTGACCGTCAAACGCCACGTCGACAGTGTTGCCGTTGTTTTTGAGGGAGACGACCATTCCCAAGCCGAATTTGGGGTGTTTGACCCTCATTCCGACCGAATATTTGGCAGCCGTCTTGCCGCCGTCAGGCGTACTTTTCGCCCCTAACGAGCCGCCCCAGAACGCCTTGAAAGAGCTCTTTGCCGTGGGGAAGTCGTCGCCCTCGGAGTAGAGAGCGCGCTTTTCGCCGACGGAAGAGTTATCTTCACTTTGAATACTCCGTCCATAGCCGCGACCGCCATACGAACCGCCGCCATACGACCCGCCATAGCCGCCGTATGAACTATAACCGCGACCCGAGCGGTCGGAATAGTCGCCATTTGAATGAGACGTATATGCCGATTTGGGCAGTCCGAGGGCGGGCGCGAGTTCGGAGATGAAGCGGGAAGGACCCGAGACGCTTCGGTGACCGTATAGATAGCGCGACTTGGAACGGGTGAGATAGAGCCGCTCCTCGGCACGAGTGATGGCGACGTACATGAGCCGTCTCTCCTCCTCTATGTCCCTGCCGTCGGCTTCGGCGCGGGAAGAGGGCATTATTCCGTCCTCGAGTCCGCATATGAACACGACGGGAAATTCCAGACCCTTGACGGCGTGGATTGTGGCGATTGTAACATAGTTGCCGTCGTCCATTTCGTCGAGGTCGGAAGAGAGGGTGACCTGATTCAAATATTCGTCGAGAGTGGCGTTGGGATTTAAGCGGTTGAAGTCGTCCACCGACGCTATAAATTCGTCGAGGTTGGCGAGTTTGCCGTCGCCCTCGTCGGTACCGTCGTCATAGGCGGAACGAAGATCGGCAAGGTTGATGACGTCGCGGACAATCTGCGCAACGGGCATATCGAGAGCCGAAAGGGTCAATCCCTTTATAAGATTTGCAAAATCGCGGAGTTTTTCCTTTGCGCTCTTCGGAAGGTCGAGAAGGTCGCAGTCGATTGCGGCGTCATATAAAGATAAGCCGTTCTCGCCCGCATAGATATACATAGTTTCAATGGTTTTTGCGCCTATACCCCGCCGAGGGACGTTGATTATTCTCTCCGCCGCCTCGCTGTCAAAGGGGTTGGAAATCAGGCGGAGATATGCCAATACGTCCTTTATCTCCTTTCTCTCGAAGAAGCGGAAGCCGCCGAAAACCTTGTAGGGTATGCCGTACTTCGTGAACTCCTGCTCGTACGAGCGGGTCAAGGCGTTGATGCGCATTAAGATTGCATAGTCCGAATATCTGCGCCCCGCGCGCACCCCGTCGGAGATTATCCTTGCGGCAAAGAGGGCTTCGCCCGTCTCCTCTTCAGCCTGATAGTATTCGGGGGCGGCGCCCTCGTCGGCGCGCGTCCATAATTCCTTGCCCTTCCTCTCCGAATTGTTGGCGATAATGCAGTTGGCGAGCTTTAAAATTGACTTTGTGGAGCGGTAGTTCCGCTCGAGCTTATATACCTTAGCTGCGGGATATTCGCGGTCGAATTTCAAAATATTGTCGATTTCCGCGCCCCTCCAACCATAGATAGACTGGTCGTCGTCGCCGACCACGAAGATGTTGCCGTGCTTTGCCGCAAGCAGCTTGATTATGTTGAATTGGACGGCGTTTGTGTCCTGAAATTCATCGACGAGAATGTACTTGAACTTGTCCGAAAGATAGTCGGCAACCTCTCTATCAAACCTTAAAAGTTGCAGAGTCTTTAAGAGAAGATCGTCGAAGTCGAGGGCGTTGTTCTCGCTCAAATGCTTTTCATATCTTTCGTATATGAGCACAACGTCGTCCATGCCGCGCTCGAGGTGGAATTTTCTGCCGTATTGGTCGGGAGCAAGCCCCAACATCTTGGCGTTGGCTATATGATATTTTGCCGATTTAAGCAATTTTTCGTCGTCGAAGTCGAGTTCCTGAAAGGACTTTTTGATGACGTTGCCGCGCTCGGTGTCGCTGTATATGGAAAAATTGGGCTTTATGCCTATCTTGTCGCCGAACTCGCGCAAAATCTTCACGCACATCGAGTGAATGGTGCAAATCCAGCGGCTGTCCCTTCCGCCGAGGACGCCCTCGAGCCGCGTCTTCATTTCGTTCGCCGCCTTGTTGGTGAAGGTGATGGCGAGAATTTCGCCGATATCCGCCTTGCCCTCGCGGAGTATGTAGGCAATGCGGCTGGTGAGAACGCGCGTCTTGCCGCTGCCCGCCCCCGCAAGGACGAGGACTGCGCCCTCGGTATCGGTCACGGGCTTTATCTGCTCTTCATTGAGTTCGGAAAGTATTTCGTCCATGGTTTTATTATACCATAATGCGGCGCAAAACTCAAATAAATAGCCTTATATGCCGACATAAAGTTTAATTTGCTCAATCCTTTTTGCCGAACAGCTCCCTTTCCCTGCGATATTTTTTGAGCGCGGCGAGATACTTATTGGACAGCTCGAGGGTGTACCTCTGCTTTTCCTCATAGGAGAGCGTGTCGAAGTACTCTTTGTCGGTGAGTCTGCCGATAGCGTCGGAGACTTCGCCCTCGCTGTCGAGCATTTTTTTGACTTTTAGGTAAAATTCGTCCTCTTTTTCGCCCAAAATTTCGCTTTTGACCTTGCCTTTTAAAGAGGATTTGACCTGTATTTCGCTAACTCCCCTCTTCTTCGCCTCCGTCGTATCCCTATCGAAATTTCTTTTGCAGTCCGCCCAGAAGTTGGTCTTTAATCTCTTCTTTGCGGCGCGCGCCATTGACTTGATATCTTCCATACAAACTCCCGAAAATTCGACAGCAGTCGACTTTTTTTTACATGAAAAAAGTCCGTCGCAACCTAACTTGCAACGAACTTTAAACTTAATTTTTGTTTCTCTTTCTTGCCGCTTCAGCCTTTTTGCGCCTCTTCACCGAAGGGGATTCGTAAAATTCCTTCTTGCGAAGGTCGCCTATTATGCCGTCGCGCGAGCACTTGCGCTTAAAACGCCTCAATGCGCTTTCAACCGACTCATTCTCGCCCACTTTAATAGTTGACATTGCTTCTCAACCCTCCTTTGTCCAAGACGCTTATTCGCTATCAAAAGCTTAATTATTTTAACAGATAGCCGCGCCGTTGTCAACACATTTTGACAATACATTGGGCGAATTCAATAATTTTTTTAGGCGAGGGAAATTCGCGGGTCAGGCGAGGGGAATGTGAGCCGTCGCGTTGAGGCTGAGGGGCGAAAATTTGCCGTCAAGATACTGCGTGAGCCCCTCGGCGGCAATCATTGCGGCGTTGTCGGTGCAGTATTTCTTTTCGGGCAGGACGAGCTTTAAGCCCGCCGCGTCGCATGCCCTTTTCAGACTTTCGCGAAGATAGCCGTTGGCGACGACTCCGCCGCCCGCAGTGACGGTCTTCACACCCTTTTCGAGGGCGCACTCCACCGTGCGCTTCACGAGGGGGTCTATCGCCGAATGTTGGAAGGAACAGGCGACGTCGCCCTTGTCGATAGTTTCGCCGCGCTGGGCGGCGTTATGCATGGCGTTGATGACCGCCGTCTTTAATCCGCTGTATGAAAATTTGGTCTTTGAAGCGCGCACGAGGGCGGACGGGAGCTTTATAGAGGGCTTCCCCTCGAGGGCGAGCCTTTCAACGTTGACGCCGCCGGGATAGGGAAGCCCCAAAACGCGCGCAACCTTGTCGAAGGCTTCGCCCGCGGCGTCGTCGCATGTGGCGGCGAGGACCTTGAATTGGGTAAAGGTCTTGGTATGAAGTATTGCGGTGTGACCGCCGCTTGCAAGCAGGGTAATAAAAGGCGGCTTTAAGTTTTCGTCCGAAAGATATGCCGCCGCGAGGTGACCCCTTATGTGGTTTACGGCGATAAGGGGGATATTGAGAGAATAGGCGAACGCCTTGGCAAAGGAGAGCCCGACGAGAAGGGCGCCCAATAGCCCCGCGCCGTAAGTTACGGCGACGGCGTCGAGCTCATTGGGCTGAACGCCCGCGCTCTTTAAGGCGGCGGACACTACTTCGTCAACGGCTTCGGTGTGCGCGCGCGAAGCTATCTCGGGCACTACGCCGCCGTACTTCGCCTGCTCGGTCGCAGATGAAATTATTTCGGAAGAGAGCAATTTTCTGCCGAAAATTACGGCGGCGGCAGTCTCGTCGCAGCTCGATTCAATGCCCAAAATCAAAGGCTCTTTTTTGATTTTAAATGATTTTATATCGTACATAAATTTTAACGCGCCGCAACAGCCTGCGGCGCAAAAATATCAATATATATGCAAATTTTCAGACTGTTTTTTTCAAATAGTCTATGATAAATCCCTGTAAATCGCCGTCCATTACGGCTTGGATATTGGTGTTTTCATATCCCGTTCTGTGGTCTTTGACGAGGGTGTACGGGCAGAATACATAGGAGCGAATCTGACTGCCCCACTCAATCTTCTTTATCTCGCCCTTAATCTCTGCGTCGGCGGCTTCCCTCTCGGCTATCTGCCTTTCGACGAGCTTTGCGCGCAGATATTCGAACGCCATAGCCTTATTCTGAAGCTGGCTGCGCTCGTTCTGACAGGTGACGACAATACCCGTCGGGAAGTGGGTGATGCGAATTGCGGTCTCCGTTTTATTGACCTTCTGCCCGCCCGCGCCCGAGGAGCGATAGACGTCAATCCTTATATCCTCGTCGCGAATTTCCACTTCGTTTTCGTCGTCGATTTCGGGCATAACTTCGAGCGAGGCAAAGGACGTGTGGCGGCGTTTGTTGGCGTCGAAAGGCGAGATGCGGACGAGCCTGTGGACGCCCTTTTCCGCCTTTAAAAATCCGTATGCGTTTTCCCCGTCAACCTTGAAGCTGACGCTCTTCAAACCCGCTTCGTCGCCATCCTCGAAGTCGAGCTCGGTGACCTTGAAACCCTGCTGTTCGCAGTAGCGGCAATACATACGATAGAGCATCTGCGTCCAATCGCAGGCTTCGGTGCCGCCAGCGCCGGCATGTAGGTTCAAAATGGCGTTATTTGCGTCATACTTGCCCTTCAACAGGGCGCGGATACGCATTTCCTCAATGTCGTTTTCGGCGGCGGAAATCATCTGCTCGAGCTCGGGGATAAGGCTTTCGTCGTCGGCTTCCTCGATGAGATCGACAAAGGCGTCGGCGTCGGCAAGGGCTGATTCGCCCTTCTTGTAGCCCGCGATTTTATTTTCGACGGAGGCTATCTCGCGACCGATTTTTGCCGATTTTTCGAGGTCCTGCCAGACTTCGGGCTTCTCCTGCTCGCTCTTGAGTTCTGAAAGACGGGCGCCGAGATTGTCGATGTCGAGGGCGTACTTTGCCTCGGCAAGCGAGTCCGAAAGGGCTTTGAGTTTTAATCTGTAATCATCTGCTTTAAACATAATACTCCGAAAAGCAAAAAGTAAATTTGGGGGGATAGAAAAAACCTTCTCTCCTCCTTTCCGTTGGAAGGGGGAAAGTCATATTAAGGTATAATAATTAGAAATGCCAACCGAGACCACGAGGGGGTCCCTCCACTCAATCGAACCTGCTTCGCAGGCTTCTCAATCGGTCGGGATGACAGCATGGGACAAGCGCGGTTATTATTGCTCATCACGTGCCGCGGTTCGGAGAAACGAGCGAGACAAGAAAAGCGAGCATTGACAAGGGGAGTTTACTATGACGTAAATGACCCGAAGGCAAGCGGAGCTTGACACAGTATCGCGACGTTTATACGAAGCGCGAAGCGTTAGCGCAAGGAACGGGCGTTATACTATCTTCCCGTGGCATTTTTTGTATTTCAATCCCGACCCGCAAGGACAGGGATCGTTGGGGCCCACCTTCTTGGCTTTGTCGTTCACCTTGGGAAGTTGCTTGCCGCCTATGTTGGGAACGAGGTTCTGGGCGGGTGCGGGCGAGGGTTTATTGAGGGGCGCATATACGCCGAAGCCCTCGGGTGCGCCCTTTGCCCTCTCGCCGACGGGTGCGTTTGCGGGGCTTTCGGAATTTGCGGGTTGTTCGGGTGCGGCGGGCGGAGTCTGTCCGTTTTCGCCCTCTTGGGCTTCACGGGCTGCCTGCGCTTCGCGCATGCGCTGTGCCATAACCTGCCTTGCATGCTCGGCGACGCCCGCGTTCATGGGGGAAATCCCCCTCCTCTGCGCGGGTTGGGCGGGCTGTGCGGGGCGGGCGGGCGCGGCAAGGCGAACCTTCAATAAGTTCATGATAGTCGTGGTCTGCACCCTGTCTATCATCTCCTCGAACATTTCATACCCCTCCTGCTTGTAGGCTATTACGGGGTCCTGCTGGGCATAGCCGCGAAGTCCTATACCCTTGCGAAGCTGATCCATCGCGTCGATATGGTCCACCCAATATCTGTCGACGGTGCGGAGGAGCAAATCGCGCTCGAGCTGCGAGAAGTCGCTCTTGCTGCCGTACGCCTGCAAGAGTTCGTTGATATGCTCGATTTTGAGCTCGTAAGCCTTGGTGACTTCCTTGCTTATCTTGGAAATCGCGCGCTCATAATCCCACTTTTCGAGCATATCGCGGGTTATTTCAAACTCGCACTCGTCGGGATAGACCTTCTTTCTGAGCGCGTCGTTGAGGGCGTTTTCATCCCACTTTTCGGGCATGGCTTCGGTATTCACCGTCTCGCCGACTACCTTTGCGACGTAATCGGGGATATACTTCAACATTTGCTCGTGGATGTTTTCGCCGCGCAAAACCTTCATTCTTTCGCCGTATATGGTCTTGCGCTGTTCGTTCATTACCTCGTCATATTGGAGAGTGTGCTTGCGGATGCCGAAGTTCCTGCCCTCTATCGTCTTTTGAGCGTTCTCGATACTGCGCGTCAAGAGTTTGGATTGAAGGCATTGGTCCTCGTCGATTTTGAATATTGAATAGAGTTTTTTCATGCTCTCGCCGCCGAACCTCTTGGCGAGGTCGTCTTCAAGCGAGATGAAGAATATGGAGTCGCCGGGGTCGCCCTGACGTCCGCTGCGTCCGCGGAGCTGGTTGTCTATACGGCGGGATTCGTGGCGTTCGGTGCCGAGTATGCACAGTCCGCCCGTCTCGATGACCTGTTTCTTTTCCTCGTCGGTCTCCTTTTTATAATTTTCGTATAATTCGGCATAGCGGGCGCGCGCTTTCTGTTCCTCGGGGGTAAACTCCCTGTCGGCGTACGATATGGCGACTTCGATCATGTCGTGGTCGTACCCCTCCTCGCGCATGCGCTTTTTGGCGAGATACTCGGGGTTGCCGCCCAACAGAATATCGGTGCCGCGCCCCGCCATATTGGTGGCGATGGTGACCGCCCCGAATCTGCCCGCCTGAGCGACTATCTCGGCTTCGCGTTCGTGGTTTTTGGCGTTCAATATGTTGTGTTTTATGCCGTTCCGCCTAAGCAAACGGGAAATCTCTTCAGATTTATCGACGGTTACAGTACCTATAAGAATGGGCTGACCCTTGGCGTGGCGTTCGACCACTTCGTTGACGATCGCCCTCTTCTTGCCCTCGACGGTGGAATAAATCATATCGGCATAATCCACCCTCTTAACCGGTCTGTTGGTGGGAATGGGAACGACGTCGAGCGAGTAGATGGTTCTGAACTCGTCCTCCTCGGTCATTGCCGTACCCGTCATGCCCGACAGCTTGTTGTATAATCTGAAATAGTTCTGGAATGTGACGGTCGCGTGCGTCTTGTTCTCTTCCTTTACCTTAACGTGTTCCTTCGCCTCGATTGCCTGATGAAGCCCGTCCGAATACCTTCTGCCGTTCAAAACACGCCCCGTAAACTCGTCGACTATGAGTATTTCGCCCTCGTCCGAGACGATATATTCCTCGCCGTTGTGGAAGAGTTCGTGCGCCTTCAACGCCTGCTGAATGTGGTGGTTGAGGTCGGCGTTTTCAAGGTCGGCGAGGTTCTGTATGCCGAAAAATCTCTCGGCTTTTTCCGCGCCCTTTTCGGTTATGGTGACCGATTTGTCCTTTCTATCAATTATATAGTCCCAATTCTCCATTTCGGCGAGAATTTGGCTGAGTCTCTCTTCCGCGGCGCGCTCTTCGTCGGAGAGTTCTTTATTCTTCTTCCTCGTCGGTGCCTTCTTCTCGGCGTCCTTTTTGTCGTCGTCGAAGCCGCCGTTCAACGTCCGCACAAATCTATCGACCTTTACATAGAGCTCCGAACTCTCCTCGCCCTTGCCCGAAATGATGAGCGGCGTCCTCGCCTCGTCGATGAGTATCGAGTCCACCTCGTCGATTATGCAATAATTGAGTTCGCGCTGAACCATTGCGGGAATGGAAGTTTTGAGGTTGTCGCGAAGATAGTCAAACCCCAGCTCGTTATTGGTGGCATAGATTATGTCGGATGCATAGCTCTTGCGCTTGTCCTCGTCGTCCATGCCGGGCACGACGACGCCCACCGTGAGCCCCATGAATTTATGCACCTTGCCCATCCACTCGGCGTCGCGCTTGGCAAGATAGTCGTTGACGGTGACGATATGCACCCCCTTGCCCGTCAATGCGTTGAGATATGCGGGCAGCGTGGAGACGAGCGTCTTTCCTTCGCCCGTCTTCATCTCGGCGATTCGCCCTTGGTGCAGACAAATGCCGCCCATTATCTGAACGTGGAAGTGCTTCATCTTGAGCACGCGCCAGCTCGCCTCGCGCAAGGCGGCAAAGGCGTCAAACATAATGTCGTCAAGCGTCTCGCCCGCAGCCAGCCTGTCCTTTAAAATTTTCGTCTGCCCTTTGAGTTGTTCGTCGCTCATTGCGGCGTATTTGGGCTCAAGCTCCTCGACCTTGCAGGCAAGCTTGTCAAGTTTTTTAAGCGCGCCGCGGCTGTCCGAGCCGAGAATAAATTTAATTAAACCCATAGTTTCTCCTTAAAAATCGTGGCGAAAAAGCGTCTATATGCTTATATTTAAACTTTTGCACAATATTTCAATCTTAATTGTACTATATTCGCGGCGACTTGTAAAATTCTTTTTTTAAAATTTTTAGAAATTTTTGTATTTTTTTGTTATTGGTGTCGTCGGGGTGTAATGTTGAAACGCCTGCCGCATACCCCGTGGGATCCTTCGACTTCGCTTCGCTCCGCTCAGGATGACAGCAGGGAACGGGCGCGGTAGATTTTGTCATCTTGACCGAATGAGAACTCTGCGAAGCAGATTCGATTGAGTGGAAAGATCCCACCGTGGTCTCGGGGTGTAATTCTGAAACGCCAACCGCATACCCCGTGGGATCCTTCGTCGTACCGCTGCGACAGCAGACAAGCTCAGGATGACAGGTCGGAGGGAACATAAACAAAAATTAACAGGGGGATAAATTAAAAAAATACCTATCTCGCACTCATATCGTTTGCATATTTATAAATTATGTGATATAATACCCTCAACTTACTAACCTCGAAATGTGTTTATTTTTTTAATAAATTTGCATTTATACAAAATAGGAGGTAAATTATGCAAAACACATTCAAAAGACTCGCGCTTTTGGTCATTGCCTTGCTCTCTTGCTTGTGTGTGACGCTCGGATTATCCGCCTGCGGCGATAAAGAGCCCGAAACGGCTACCTATTCCGTCACCGTCACCACAACCGCAACCGACTTGACTTTGACAACCATAAAAGCGCAATGGCTCAATGCAGACGATTCCGCCGCAAGCGACGAAATCGCCTTGAATTCCGATGGCAAGGCAAGCGTTGAGCTGAACAAGGGCGACTACACCGTCACCTTAAAGGGCGTCCCCGCGGGCTACACTTTCGAGAAAAAGTCGGTCTCCGCAGATAACCCCGACGCGACGATTGCTATCGCCAAATCTCAAGACGATTCCACTACCACCACCTTCTCGATAAAAGTTACCATGCCCGCGGGCGAAAGTCTGCCCGCAGACGCAAAGGTTCAGCTTTTCAAGGGTGAAACGCCCGTCGGCACCGCCGCGGCTCTCAATGCCAACGGTCAGGCTACTTTGACTGCCGACAACGGCGAGTATTCGGTTATTTTAACGGGTCTGCCTGCATATCTCACCTACCCCGCCACCACCGTCAAGACCGACGACAAGGAATCGGCGGAGATTGTTGTTGATTATGCCACCCTCACCTATACGATAAACGTCGACGAAGGCAACTACACGGGCGCGCTCACGGGCGTTAAGGTTCAGTTGTGGTCGACGGCGGCAACCCCCGAAAAGATTGCAGAGGGCGAGATTGTAGACGGCGTTGCTACCATTCAAGCTAAGGCGGCGGATTACACCGTCAAGCTCGACGGGCTTGCAACCGATTACGGTTTCACCGCGGTAACCCTTTCAAAGACGGTGACCGAGGCGGATATAGACGTAACGGGCCATCAGATTGCGGTGACCGTTGTCAAGAATGAAAACGCTTCCTCCGTTAACTTTGCAGATTTGACCGCGACCATAAAGAGCGGCTCAACCGTGATTGACACAGTTACCCCCAACGCAAACGGCGTTGCGACATTTGCCGTTCCCGACGCGGCTTACACGGTGGAACTCACCTTCCCCGCAACCGTTACGGGCTTTAAGGCTAACCCTGTAAGCATTGCGCAGGGTGCGACGACCGCAAGTATAGAAATTGTTGCCACACCCGAAAAAGGAAGCGACTATGGCGAACCGTTCTACGAGCTTATGGGCGTCGGCAAATATGAAGATTTGTCTGTTGAATATGAAGACTATGGCTATATGCAGTTCTATGAAGTTGTTGCATTCAATTTCACGGCGTTAACGGACGGAAAATTCACATTCACCTGGGATTCGGATAAAATCTCATATACCGAATCATGCGACCAAACCGAAATCCCCTCTGCGCAGACAGCCACGAGCCGCGAATATCCCTTGAAGGCGGGCAGAACGCTCACGTTTAAACTATCGGCTGAGGATTCAATCCATCAATCGGCTGACGACGATACGCTTGCTTTCAATCTCGAAGTTACAAAGGCTCCCCTCGGCGATCCCGGCACGATTTACAATCCTTATGAGTTCGATTACACTTATGAACCTTTAAGCGGCGGTCTCATTGCTTCATTTGATTACAAGGTGTACGACGAAATACCTGCCGAAATGACCGAAGTTTACTTTGAAATACTTACTTTAAGTGATGGCATTCAACTTTCGGAGAATCAAGTTATCGAAATAGTTCCCGCAGCAGGCGTTTCGATTTATCTGTACGGTAACAATCCTCTTTGGGACGGTAAATCGACATCAGCACAGCTCACGCAAGACGTTTATAAAAATATTTGTCTCGGTGACGACGAATATATTTATCTCAAATGTCTTGTATTCAGATCAAATAGCGGCAACATCTCTTTTGAAATAAAGAAATATGTGAATATGGAAGAGGGCGGCGACGGCAATCCTCTCACTCTCACCGCAGGTGAAGTTACAACCGCGCAATTTGACGGCAAGGACAGAAAATTATGGGCAAATATGTGGTATACATTCGAGCCCGCGGCAACTCAGGAATACATACTTGAGTTTACCCAAAGCAATACCGATATCTATGTGCACGACGGTGCGATAGAAGGCCCCGTTATCCATACCTTCACTTATGAAACGTCTACTCAGATAGTCACACTCGAACAGAGCAAGACTTATTATCTGCAAGTCTACAACGGCGGATACGGTAACGTCGCATTCAAGCTGACCGCCTTTGACAGAGACAGTCAGCCCGAGGGTTCAATCTATAAGCCTGCAACGGCTGCTGCGGGCTCAAATACAGTAGGCACAATCAACAGCAGTACCGAAAATATCACTAAATATTATACATTTACTGCAGATAACGACGGCTTACTTATTATAACTCTCGGCACTTTCAGTCAAATGGATGTTTCCGTCACTCTTTCCATATACAGCAGTGATAGCTATGCCGATGAAGCAAAGATTGGCTACTCGGTTTCCGACCCCGGTGCGAACTGGATGGTTGACGGCGCTCCCTATATGATTAAGTCGGGCGATATTTTATATATCAAAGCTGAAGCAAGCCGCTTTAATCCTTCCGCAAATGTGGACATTTCTTTCACGATAAGCAACAAGGATTTGAGCAGTGACTTCACGACCATCAGTGGCGCAACCGAAGTAACGGGTGTTACGCAAAATATTGCAAATGCCTTCTATACAATCACGGCAGATAAAGCGGGCACAATGTATGTTACTTTCGGCGGATTCACATATAGCTATGGCGCGCTGAAATTGGATATGTATGCCTTTGAGGAAGATGACGGCGAAATTTTCCCTCTTAACGTACTTAATATGGGCAGCACAGGCGTAGACCCCACAAGCAAAGATAACGGCACTTTGTCCTTTACCGTAACCGAAGGACAGAAAGTTTACTTCATGTTGACTTATTCGGGCAGTGTAAGCTCATTCAAATTTGCTGCTGAGGTGTTGACTGCAAGCGACCTTGAAAAAGAAGCAACCGCGGGCAACAACACTCTTGCAAATGTTGAAACGTGGCATCACGTAACCTACACTTATAATAACACCGAACGCGGCACATTGAAGATAACCACAACCTCTGCTCAAGATATCGCAATCAAAATAGGTTATTGGACAACACCTCCATATGGGAATCCCGTGTTTAACTCGTATATCGATGTTGAGCAGCAGATTTCTTCGAATCAGTCTTTTGAGGTATATTGGATAGGCAGCGACGTTTCGTTCGACGTATCTTTTGTAGCTTACAAGACGGCGACTGTCGGAGACAATACGCTTGACACTGCGGAAGAAGCTAAGACGGCGGTATTCACATTTAAGCCCACGGCAACCGGTTATTACACGTTCACCCTTTCGGACGCGACCGCAACCGTATTGACACAGATTGACGGCACTCCTCTGCCCAAGATTTTCACCGCTAACACGGAAGTGCTTGTAAAAGTCACCTACACCTCTACGGGTGCAAGCCCCAAGCTTGTAATAGCAAAGCTTGAGCCTATCAACGCAACGAATGCGGCAGAAGGAATTGACCTACAATCGCAAGTTACTCTGTTCAAGTTCAAGGCAGAAACGGAAGGCATTTACACCGCAACGGTTGACGGCGCGGCAACTGTCAAGTTCTATGACGTGACAAGTTATGAAGAGGTCACCCTCTTCCACCTTGCCGCACAGGGCGAGATACTTGTCGCTGTTGAGCTTGACGGCGCACCTTCAAGCCAGAAACTCACCATTGCAAAAGTAGATACGCCCACCGATATTCAAGCGGAAGACGGAACGGATATTTCCGACGTGACCACCTATAACAAGGTCGGCGTCTACAAGTTCACCGCAACCGAAGCTAACAAGTACGAGTTTAGCGTCACGGGCGAAAATGTTGAAGCGACGATTGCTTTGTTTGACGATGAATACAACGCATTAAACGGCAACAAGGCTTCGCTTGAAATTAACGGCTATGTGTATGTGCTTGTAACCTATAAGCAGAGCGGCGAGACGGCTTCAAACGTCAAGATTGTTGCGGCTGTATCGCAGGCGATTCAAGCTAAAATCGGTGAACATGAATCTTATGGGTACTGCGATCCAATCTGGACAGAAATTACCGCAGCCACAACGACAGATAATACAATCACCATTGAAGCAAGTTATGATAGCGGAAGTACGATTGAATATTTAGTAATTGATTTCAGTACCAATAACTCTGAACCCGATTATTTCGGAGGAAATCTTGAATATTCAGTAACCATTACAGGCAACAACGGTGAAGAGTATGAATATGACGGCACGTGGCAATATTATGCTTGCCAAGACTCTACTTCCACCTCTGTAACAATTGAATTGACATATAGATTGTCTGAAGAAATGCAGTGCGACCAACTTTACATCGGATTATCCAAAGGACTAATGTGGTAATAAGCTGCACACGAATATCAATAACGTTCTGATATGCAGAAAAAAGCAGACAACATAATACTGTAATGCAAAGGGCGGGGGACGATTTTCGTCCCCCGCCCCCTTTTTGCCCCCTCTCGCCCTCTCTCTTCCCCTCTCTTTTTTGTCCACCGCATACCCGATGGGAACCTTCGACGTACCGCTGCGACAGCAGACAAGCTCAGGATGACAGGAAAAGATGTGCTCCGCTTGTTAAAGATTGTCATCCCGAGCGATTAAGAACCTCGCGAAGCGAGTTCGATTGAGTCGAGGGACCCCACCGTGGTCTCGGGGAGTAATTCTGAAACGCAATCCTCATATCCGATGGGATATTTCGACTGCGCACGGCGCAAACGCCGTGCGCCGCTCAATATGACAGGTTGGGACGGGGGATATTTCGTCGTACCGCTGCGACAGCAGACAAGCTCAGGATGACAAGCCTTAACGAGCGTGTTAATATCTAAACGCAATGACCGCGGCAGGCAAAAAGCCTGCCGCGGTCATTGGTCTGGCATACGCCAGCCGTTGGTCGAGGCGACGGGATTCGAACCCACGACCTTATGGTCCCGAACCATACGCGCTACCAACTGCGCTACGCCTCGATTTGAAGTTGTGCGTGGAAAGGGTGAAAACTACCCTGCGCTTGTTACTCATTATATAATTATTTTAATTTTCCGTCAAACGATTTGGGGGGTGCGGTTGCCAAAATTTCAGCCGCCGCGGGCTGTGCACGCGGCGGCTTACTTTTTTTTAAATTATTATGCCGACAAAATTAAAATACAAATAAAAATCAAATTTCAGTTAACAAATACTTAACTTTACTTAATAAAACTTAATTAAATTTTAAATTTACTTAATAAAACTTGATTTTTGTTGATTGGAAGTTAAGTTACGTCGAATTTTTTGATTGTGAGGGTGAGGTTGCCGTCGGTGAGCGCGGTGACGCCCGTGACCTGAACCTGAACAGTGTCGCCCGCGGCGGCGTTGTAGAGATAGGTTGCGCCGACCGCCGACTGACCCTCGAGCGAGCGGACGGTTGAGGGAACTTCTGCGCCCTGAATATAGAGCGCGGCTTCAGAACCGCCGACGTTGCCGCCGCTGAAGCTTAAATTGTAAGTTATTTCGTACAGACCGCCTTCGGTGAGCGTTGCTTCGGTGCCCGCAACCGTTATTGCCGTGGCGTCGGCGGGGTAGCTTGCCGAGGAGTCGAGGGGAACGGCGCCGCCCGCGGCGGGAACTGTGCCGCTCGCTATCAGAGCCTGCGTCAACTGCACGGGCGAGCTGGCGCCTGTCGCGCCTTGCTCACCCTGTGGTCCTTGGGGTCCTACGGGACCCTCGGGTCCTTGCTCGCCTTGGGGTCCCGTTGCGCCTGTGGCACCTACTGCGCCCGTCGCTCCCGTTGCTCCCGTTGCTCCCGTTGCGCCCGTTGCGCCCGTCGCACCTGTTGCACCCCTCGGAATGGAGAAGTTGAATATCGCATTCTGTTCGGTGCCGACGTTGGCGACTACTGCGGGGGCGTCGGGTTCGACAGTATCTACCGTTCCGATAACTATCGTCGCCGCCGCACCCGTCGCGCCTGTTGCACCCGTGGCACCCGTGGCTCCTACTGCGCCCGTCACACCTGTTGCACCCGTTGCGCCTGTGGGACCCGTGATGCCCGTATACGAAGTGATATAAATCTTCTGAGCGGACGAACAGCCGCAACCGCTGCCGCTATATCCGCCAAAGCCGCCGTATCCGCCATAACCGCCGCATCCGCAGCAGGAAAAGAAAATCAAGTTGAATTTATTCATTTTTTACCTCTTTGGAGAGTTTTTTTTGAAAATACTGCCTGTTGTGGAGATAGGACGCATCGTTTGGCTTTTGCCTGCCCGCCGCCTCGTTGAAGGCGCGCGCGTTTGCATAGTCGCCCCGCCTATCGTACAGCACGCAGAGCTGCATGTTGGGGATATATGAAAAATAATCGGCGCAGACGAATGAGCCGCGCTCGAGCTCGCCGCCGCAGGCGAGGGCGCGTTTGTACCAATAGATTGCCGCGTCGTCGCGACCATTTTCCATATGATATCCTGCGAGACGACAGCAGGCTTCGGCGCGAGGGCTATCCAACATAAAACTGCGCAGAACGCAGGATATTGCCCGCTCTTTTTGCCCGAGCATTTCATAGACGGCGCACAAATTCATACAGGCTTCTATCTTGTTTTCGACCCAGCCGTCGCCCGAGAGAAATTCTTCGAGGACGGCGGCGCTTTCGATATACAGACGGTTATACATGAGTTCGCGACCGTAATAAAAGAGCGAGCGAGCGTCGAGCTTGACGCCGCGCGAAATGGCGCGTCTGTATATATTGAGGTTGCGCGCGGGGTCGGGCGATTTTACCTTTTTATGCTCTATGCAGGCGTCGGACACCACCGTCTTGCCGCGGGGCGCGACGGCTTCGTGCACGAACCCCGAAAAGCGGAAGTTCATCGAACGCCTGAATATCCTTTCGCGAAGATAGGAAAAGGCGGGCGCGCCCTTCACTCCGCCCCAGATATACCTTAAATAGGCGAGGTCGAAGTCGCCGCCGTCAACAAGGCTGCGTATCTTTTTTGCGCTGTCGCTATCCACAACGTCGTCGGCGTCCATCCACATGAGAAAGTCGCCAAAAGCCCTTTCGAAGGCATAGTTGCGAGCCGCCGAAAAGTCGTCAATCCAATCAAAATGATAAATTTTATCGGTGAATTCTGAGGCGATTGAGAGAGTTTTGTCCGAAGAGCCCGTATCCACCACCACTATTTCGTCGGCAAACGACGCGGCGCAGGCGAGGGCGCGGGCGATTGTCTCCTCCTCGTCCTTTACGATAAAACAAACGCTTAAAGTCAATTTATCCCCTTGCAGTAATACATAATATGCAAAGTTGCGCCGATGAGGTGTGAGCGGACGGAGCGGAGAAAAAATAAAGCGGCGACCCCGTGGAAGAGCCGCCGCAAAATACTCATAAAATAAAATTCAATTTTGATTTTTACCGAAGAACTCGGCATAGATTGCCTTGATACACCTTTCATAGTCCTCATTCTTGACGCCGACGACAATGTTGAGCTCGCTTGAGCCCTGATCTATCATCTTTATGTTGATATTCGCCGCGGCGATGGCGTTGAAAAGCCTTGCCGACGTGCCGACCGACGACGACATTCCGTGACCGACGGTGGCGACGAGCGCGATATTTTCGATGACCCTGATTATGTCGGGCTCGACGGCGTTGCGTATGCCCTCGAGTATGCGCGAAAGCTTCTGATCGCCCAAATTTTCGCTCGCGATGACGAGAGACATCGTGTCAATTCCCGAAGGGATATGCTCGATTGAAACGCCCTCGCGCGCGACTTCTTCGAGCACTTTGGCGATAAAGCCGACCTCTGAGTTCATGAGCGATTTTTCAATGAAGATTACGGTGAAATTCTTCTTGCCCGCAATGCCCGTGACGATGTTGCCGCTCGGGGTATAGCGCGAGCTCGGCAAAATTTCGGTGCCCTCGTCCTCGGGGCGGAAGGTGTTCTTTATAACTATGGGAATATTCGCCTTTCTGACGGGGAAGATGCTCTCGCTGTGCAGGACGTTTGCGCCCATATAGCTCAACTCGCGCAGTTCCTTATAGGATATGCGCTTTATTCTCTTGGGACTGTCTACTATTCGGGGGTCGCAGGCTAAAAAGCCCGAGACGTCCGTCCAATTTTCATAGAGCGAGGCGTTTACGGCGCGGGCGACGATTGCGCCCGAGATATCCGAGCCGCCGCGGGAGAAGGTCTTGACCCTTCCGTCAACACCCCTTCCGTAAAAGCCCGGGAATACCGCAAGGTCGCAGTCCTTTACCGCCTCCACTATCGCCTTATAGGACTTTTCGCCGTCGAGCGCGCCGCTTTCGCCGAAGAATATTACGTTCTCGGCATCGATAAACTTTGCGCCCAACACGCGGGCGACGACCTGCGCAGAGAGATATTCGCCGCGGGAAGCCGTGAAATCGCGGCTCTTTTCGCTCTCTATTCGCCTTTCGGTTTCAATAAGTATACTTTCGATATCGAAATCGAGATTGAGCTCTTTTACTATCGAGATAAACCTTGCCCTGACAGCCGCAAACGACTTTTTGCACGTGCCGAAAGCTTCGAGCTCGTCTTGGCAGGCGTACAGAAGGTCGGTGACCTTTGTGTCGCCCGAATAGCGTTTGCCGGGGGCGGAGACGACGACGTACTTCCTCTCCCTGTCGCCCTCGATTATCTTTTTGACGCCGTTTATTACGTTGCCGTCCGCCATGGACGTGCCGCCGAATTTACAAACTTTAACTGCCATTATTTTATAGCCTTTGCCTCAATATAGTAACGTTTTTCATTGCCTTCGCCCATCGAAAAGGTCTTTCTGGGGAGATTTCCGCCCTTTGAGATGAGTTCGAAGAAGTCCTCTTTTTGTATGGGCGGCAATAATATACCCACGCCGCCGCCCATTGTAAGGGCGCAAATTTCGTCGTCGCCGTGGATATAATCGACTTCGCCGCCGTTATTATCAATATATTCGGATATATATCCGTCGAGTTTTCTTATTCCCTCGGGGATATTATCCGAGAAAGGGATATCTTCAAGCTTGCCGCCAACGCTCACCCGCGCTAAATTGCCCTTGCCGAGCGACAGGCGGGACAGGAATTTTTTGCTATCCGAAATTTTGACAAGCCTGTGAATGGGTTCGAATGTCAGAGCGCCGTCGAAGATATTTACGGCTTCTACGAGGGCAAACCTTGCGGGGTGACTCTCTTTCTCCTCTTCGGACAGGGTGGGTTTAAGATTTTCCCAACAGGTCTTTGCGGTGGCGAGAGAGTGATTGCCGTCGCCCACGGCGAAAAGAAATTTATCCTGCCTGTCCTCGACGAGCGAATAAAAGGCTTCTATCACCTCTTGCGCGTTCTCGATAAAGCTGCCGCTTATGTGACCGCCGCCCATGTTGAGCTCGAAGTCGTAAAGAGTCCTGCCCGTGCGCACGCAGTTCAAGACGGCGTTTTGGGGGTCGTTATACAACAGCATGACGTGCGGGAGTTCGATGGGCGCGTTCTTGCGGATTTCGACGCGCGGAGGAATTCTCTCCAAAATGGTCGCTTCGGTGGAGCGGACGGGCGTCTTTGCGCCAATCTCGAAACTATAATCTTCGAGGTCTATAGAAAGCACTATCCCCGTGCGCGTGCCCGACTGAGTCGTCCTTTTAACGAGGATAAATCCGCCGTCCACCTCATAGAAAATGCCGTCGTCGAGATATTTGCGCATATGCGAATTTATTCTATCTATGCGCTCTTTGGGGCTGTCCTTTAAATATATTTCGGGGAAGATAAGGTTATAAGACGTGGGCTTTTGAGCCGTTATCCTCTCCACTTCGCGCCAATACTCATAATCGGACGTGAACTGGTCGCAGGCGTTGACAGCCCAACAGGACATGTCGCAGTCCTTGGGAAGGAGTATGCGCGGAATTTTTATGGTATTCATTGCGCCCTCACAGGTTGATGAGAACAACTGTTATTGCCGCAAGCACCATGGCAAGGAGCTTAATGGGGACGTTTTTCGTGAATGCGTTCTTTAAAAATTCGGTAAACTTTTTCATTATCTTTTACCCTCCGCGGTAAGGTCTGACCAATAGTAATCGCTCAGCGCGTTTTTGAGATCGGCGGCGTCGGCATAGCGTTTTTTGACGACGCCGTTTTTGACTATCGAGATTATGCCCGTCTCCTCGGAGACGACAATCGCCGTGACGCTTGCAACGGTGGTTATGCCTATTGCGGCGCGGTGGCGGCTGCCCAAATCCTTGGGAAGATTTTCGTTCTGGGCGAGAGGCAAGAAGCACCCCGCGGCATATATCTTGTTGCCCTCTATAATCATTGCGCCGTCATGGAGGGGAGCTTTGGGGTAGAACACCGCCTCAATCATCTGCGAGGATATTGTTGCGTTGACTATCGTGCCGCTCTGCACAATGCCCTCGGGCAAGTTTTCGTTGGAGAGCACGATGAGCGCGCCGATATCCTTTTTGGACATATTCTGTACGGCGCGGATGGTCTCGTCGATAATTAATTCCACGCCCGAGACTGTAAGACCGCCCTTGGTCTTTTTGCTGTTGGAATTCAAGAGCGAACGCTTTATCTCGCTATGGAACATAGTGAAGATGAGAAGGGCTATCATAACTATAATCAAAAGAAGAATATAGGTATCGAAGCCGGAGAAGGCGAAGGTTATGCCGCAGAAGATGACGAAGATGCTCACGACGGCGATAAACTTTGTGCCCTTGTTGTCCTTTAAAATTTTGAACATGAAATAGAACAAAATCGAGAGCAGAATAAACTGCATAATGAGCCCGATATATTCGTTCACGATTTTTGAAGTGAAAAACAACTTGATGTTTTCCCAGATGTTGATACAGCTGTCCATATTACGCTCCGTATAATTACACTACCATTATATAATTTACATTGTGAAAAATAAAGCGATTTAAAAGTATAATTTTATTTACCGTCGAAAAATATGGTATTTTCGCATATCATGAGGGCTGACGCGGGGGTTATGAGCCCGCCCTTGAAGTCGGAAATTTTGCCATACAGAAGATTTGACCACTTTATGAGGTTGCCCTCGCCGATGGCACGCGCCCTCTCCCTGTTCATTTTGACGGCGTATTCTTTTGCGCCCGTCTCCTCGGCGTATCTCGCGTCCGAAAGGGGTGATAAAAGGGAGGAAAGCAGAGTTTTGAAGTAGTTGAAAAGCCCGTTTAAGACGGCGAGTTCGTCCGAACCCTTGGATAAAAAATCTTCCTTTATGGTGCAATACGTCGTGAAATCGCGCCGAGCGACAGCGTTGGTCATTTCATACAGGCGATAGTCGGCGTCCTTATACACGAGGTCGTCCACCTCTTCGTCGGATAGGGCGCCCTCGCCCTTATATGCTATGAGTTTTTGCACCTCGACGGACACACGCGCCATGTCGCAAAGGCAGTAGTCGGCAATGTTGCCCGAAGCCCGCGCCGAACAGGGAACGCCCGCCCTCTTCAAGGTGATATACGCCCACTTTGCGACCGACTCCCTATCCGCCTTGCCGCAATCGACATAGGTCACCCCCTTCTTCCTCTTCAAATCGCACCCCTTTTTGGACTGCGAGTTGACGATTAAAAGGATTGCGCTGTCGGGGAAGTCGGATATAAGCGGCTTTAAATACCTTTCAAACTCCTGCTCGTTGGGATAAAATTCCGACGCCTTAACGACGCGCTTTAAGGACATAAAGGGATAGTTTTTGACTGCGACGACCAAATCGCCGATTGCCGCGCCCTTTAAATTTTCACCGTCGAAGGACGCGAAATCGAGTTCGGGAGAGGTGAGATATTTATCCTTTATTGCCGCCTCGCCCTTGTCGCGGAAGTAGCCGTCCGCGCCCTCGAGGAGATATACGAAAGAGGTTCCCTCTTCCAAATCCTGCTTCAATTGGGTGAATTTCATTGCTCCGCCTCAATCTTTTCGCCCTCTTCCTTGGGGCGATAGACGTATTTTATATATTCGCAATCGCTCTCTTTTGCGCGGCTGCACATTGCGGCGTACACCTCGTCCCTCAACTTCTTCTCCGCCTCCTTATTGGAAAGAGAGCTGTCGGGCATAAAGGGTCCGTCGATATAGACCATGCGCTTGGGAAATTTGGAGTGTTTGCGCCTTTTATACACCATAGTATAGGCAAACGACGGCGCGCCGAGCTTGACGGGATAGGTGAACGAGACGGTGGGGAAAGGTCTTATCTTTGTATAATAGGGCCAGACATGCGCCTCGGGATATATCGCAATCCAATGCCTTTTTTCATATGCTTCCTTTACGGCGGCGTTGAAGCGGGACAGGGCGTGGAAGCCCTCGGGAATGGGGAAGCCGCCTATCGCCTTTAAAAGCCACGCGATGCCCGTAATTGAGGTTGCGTCGGCGTTTATAATGACGTCTGCGGGGCGGGGAAAGGCGAGATAGCTGGGGTTGAAGGCGTCCACCATCATGGCGGTGTGGTTGCCGTATATGAAGGCTCCTCTCCTTTTATACCCCTTGAACTTCTTCTTGCCGACATATTTTATGCGCTTGACGAGTTTGTTGTATATGAAAGTGAAGGGGCGGATAAGGCAATGATAGAATATCGCCCGCAAAAATCTGCGCCAAAGTCCCTTATTCAGATATTCGTAATCGGGCGGCAGGGGCTTGCGGACAATGTCGGTGCCCGCAAAGTCGTCGTTGAGCTCGTCCGAATAATAGTATATCTTCTGCTCCTTCATCTCTTATTCCTCTTTGAACATTGCTATGAATTCCTTCATGGCAAATGAGAGTTGCGCGTTTTTGGCAAGCGCAATACCCACGCCGCGCACGGGCAGCGAGGGAGTTACCTGAAGTTCGAAGAGCGAACCCTCTTCAAGCTCCTTTTCGCAGTACTCGCGGGGGATACAGCCTATGCCCATTCCCTTTTGGACGAGCTTTATCATGAAATCCCAATTCGCCACCTCGATATCGGGTTCGAGACGGACGCCGAGAGTCTGCATAAACGCAGACAGCGAGCGGCGGGCGACGGTGTCGGCTTCAATCATGAGAAGGGGGAATTCCTGAATCTTGCGGAGATTTACCTTGCTGTCCTTCAAAAAATCATATCTGTTGCCCGCGACAAAGACGTCGTTTAAGTGGGTGACTGTGCCGCAAAATCTCACCTCGTCGTCCTGCATGGGCAGGTTGATAAAGGCGATGTCGCACTTGCCCTCTTTAAGTTGATTTAACGTATATGGCGAAGTCGAGGAGATGAGTTCGAGACGGACGCCCGAGTACTTCTGGCTGTACTGCGCGATTTTGTCGGCGAGAAGGTGGGCGAATATGGAGTCCGTTGCCCCTATCCTTATTGTGCCGCGCGGGGTGGTGTTGAGTTCGAGGAGCTTGCTCTCCGCCCCGTCGAGGAGGGCGAGCGCTTCCTCTACCTGTTTATAGATTTGCTTGCCGCCCGATGAGGTCAATTCCATGCCCCTGTGCGTCCTTATGAACAGCGCGACGCCCAACTGACCTTCAAGCTGTTTTATCGCCTGAGATACGGCGGGCTGTGAAATATACAGCTCCTGTGCAGCCTTTGTGAGCGAGCCGCACTTTGCAACAGTATAAAATACCCTGTATAATTCGAGATTTACCATAACTTTCCTCTATATGTATATATTTTTGCGTTCGGCGACCTATCTTTATGACAATCTTCAAGCCCAATCATTTGCCGACGCAGAATTTTTCAAATACGGTGTCTATAATCTCCTCGCTTGCGGTCTCGCCCGTTATCTCGCCGAGGCAGTCCCACGCCTCTTTCAAATCGACGGAAATAAGGTCGCAAGTGGCGATATCGAAGTCGGAAAGGCTGTCTTTCAAGGCTTCCGCCGCGCGGGAGAGAGCCGAAAAGTGCCTTTCTTCGATTAGATACTGCCCGTCCGCCGAAGCCCCCGCCGTCGCCGCGGCATAGAGCATTTGGCGGAGCTTTTCAAGTCCCTCGCCCGTCTTGGCGGAGATGGCTATGTCATATTCGCCCTCGGGCTTCAATTTATCGCACTTGTTGAATACCCTTATTATCTTGCCCGTGACGTCTTGGGGAAAGGCGCTTTCGGCGCAGTCCGAGACGAAGAGGGCGATATCAGAAGTTAAAGCCGCGCGTTTTGCGCGCTCTATGCCCGCCGCCTCGACGCTGCCCGCGCGCTCGCGCAAGCCCGCCGTGTCTATGAGGTCGAAAAGTATGCCGCCTATCTCAATCCTGCCCTCCACGGCGTCGCGGGTGGTGCCCGCTATCGGTGAGACGATGGCTTTTTCATAGCCCAAAAGGGCGTTTAAAAGCGAGCTTTTGCCGACGTTGGGGCTGCCGCATATGGCGACGGACACGCCGTTTTTTATCTTCTCCCCCACCGTCCAGCCGCGCAAAATTTGGTTGATTTCGGAAAGTACTTTCTCTATATCCTTGCCCGTCTTTTTCAAGTCGAGCCCGTCCTCGTCCTCTTCGGGATAATCTATCTCGACGGCAATTGCCGCGAGGATATCCTTTAACGAACGCTGAATTTTTGTGATTTTTTCGGTGAGCTTTTCCCTGTACAACAGCCCGCCCGCGCGGAGGAGAGCAGAGCTTTCGGCGTTTATCATATCCGCCATTCCCTCGGCTGAGGAGAGCGAAAGTTTGCCGTTTAAAAACGCCCTGCGGGTGAACTCGCCCCTGTCCGCCGCGCGCGCGCCGAGCGAGAGAGTGCGCTTCAATACTCCCTCCGCTATCAATGGACCGCCGTGGCAGTGAAATTCCACGACGTCCTCGCCCGTGAACGAGCGGGGAGCGGCAAAATATACCAAAAATCCGAAGTCCTCGAAGCCGTCGCACGAGATTGCGCCCGAATACATTCTGTAAGGCTCGAACGCGCAGCTTGCCGACGTCGGCTTAAACATTTTTTGTGCGAGCGAAAGGCAGCCCTCGCCGCTCAACCTTATGATTGCCACGCCGCCCCGTCCGCGCGGGGTGGCTATGGCTGAAATTATCTCACGCATAGTCCAAAATATAAACCGAGCTTATACTCCTTTGTAAAAATTATAGCACCGAATTGCGCAAATAGCAACAAAAAACGCGCCGATTGCGGGCGCGTTTTGAAGTCAGTTTTTAAATTCGTCGAAGGGGTCGGAATTATCCTTATCCTCGCCCAATCCCTCGAAGGGGTCGGACGCGCCCTGATTATTGTCCTGCGGGGGTTGCTGGGGCTGAGGGGGATTGTTGTAAGGGGGATTGTTGTAGTCGTCGCGCGGGGGCTCGTAATTCTGGCGATATTGGCTGTATATTCTGTACTGAATTTCCTGCTGTCTCCTTATATATTCGCCGTAATTCATCCCCCTGTTATTGCGGACGACGAAGAATAATATGCCCTGTATGGGGAAGAGAACGCTGGTTATGGTAAACAGGAAGTATCTTCTTGCGGCGTACGTCTGGAAGAAACAGCTCAATACCATTACCTTTATGAAGAGGAAAATGAGGTTTACGGGGGTGACGATATAGGAAAGATACTGATAGCACCACCCCGCCCAGCCGAGGCGGATAGGAAGGTTTGTTATGAGCTCGGGGCGGCTGACTTCTATGCCGTACAACACCTCCGTCGAGTAGGTAAAGCAATTGTTGGCAAGCAGGAGTTCGACCGAGACGTAACTTATGATATTTAAAATCACAAGCACGAATTCAAGCGACGCGAGAACTATTGAGACCATCTCGGTATTTAGCCTGAAACACCTGTTTTTCTTGGCGCAGACGCCGATATAATAGGTGTTGAAGAAGGGCACGAACGCCATCCAACGGTTGGGGTAGCCCTCCCTGCCCGCTATCGTGTACAGCGCGACCGCCTGAAAGATGAACACGACGGCAAAGCACAGACCGCCGACAAGATAGGCTATCCACACGTTGTCGCCATAGTCAAGAAACATTTGCGCCAGATTTGCATATTCGAAAAAATCCATACATTTCTCCGTAACGGGCACAGCCCGTCATTATTTATTTTAATTACTTGTTTGTGCTATCGGAAAACGATTTGTGAAAATCAGGTAAAATGTCGCCGTAATCGACGCTTTCGAGGGTGAGTCCTTGGGGCGGCATCGTCTTGCCGACGGCTTCCCTGTCCCCCTCTTCAAGCGAGCGGACGACCTCTTCTTGCGTTATACTGCCCTGCGCGAAGGCTATCGCCGTGCCGACGATCGTGCGAACCATATTATACAAAAAGCCGTTGCCCGTGACGCTTATCTTTATATCTTCGGAAAATTCATTAATATCCTTTGAAATGGTCACCGAGTAGATTGAGCGAATAGTCGTCTTTGCAGAGGAACCGCTTTTGGAATAGGCTTTGAAGTCGTGCTCGCCCTCGAAAAATTTACATATATATGCAAGTTTTTCATAGTTTAAGCCGCCCTTTATGCGGACGGAATATCTGTCCTTTAAGGGAATTCTTTTGGGGGCGAGATAGAGATTATAGCAATAGGTCTTTCTCTTCGCGCTCCTCGTCGCGTCGAAATTTTCTGGGGCGGCGAAGGAAGCAAGGACGGAGATATCATCGGGAAGTCGGACGTTTAAGGCGTCGGCAATCTTTTCGGCGGGGATATCCGTCTCGGCGTCCATATGGCAGACCTGCGCCGCCGCGTGTACGCCCGCATCCGTTCTTCCGCTCGCCATGATGTGCACCCTTCTTCCGAAGAGATCCGAAGCCGCGAGTTCGAGCTTGCCCTGCACGGTTATGCTGTTTTTCTGTATCTGCCAGCCGCCGTAATTTGTGCCGTCATAGCAGACAATCAACACATATCTCATCGGCTCAACCTTATAATCTCATATATCTGCGGAAAAATCTGCGAGGCATAGATATTTAAAAGTATTACGCCTGCGATGAGCGCGCCGTATAAAAACGCCGCGGCGAGGTCGCGCAAGCCGAAATGCAGTTTTTTGAACTTTGTGCGGTTTTTGGAACCGGCGTAACAGCGGGCGTCCATGGCGTCGCCGAGCTCCTCCGCCCTTCTGAACGCGCTTATCAAAAGGGGGATGAGAATGGGAACTATCGCCTTTATGCGCTTGAATATATTGCCGCTTTCGAAGTCTGCGCCGCGCGCCTTCTGCGCCGCGATTATCCTGTTGGTCTCGTCGATAAGGGTGGGAATAAAGCGCAACGCTATCGACATGATAAGGGCAAGTTCGTGGACGGGAAATCTGATAAATTTCAAGGGTTTTAAAAGGCTCTCTATGCCGTCGGTCAGGGCGACGGGGGTTGTGGTGAGCGTCAGGACGGAGGACGCCATGACGAGGAAGAACAGCCTTAAAACGAGGAATATAGCGAAGATTATTCCCTCGCGATAGATTTTTATAATTCCCCACTGCCATAAAAGGTGGTCGCCGCTGTGGAAAAAGAGCTGTAAGACAGAAGTCAGAATCAATATAAATATAATTCCCTTGACCGAGCGAAGCACCCTGCCCACGGGCACGCGCGAAAAGGCTATCGCAATTATGAGGACGAGGGCGCAAGCCGCGAGCGAATAGAAGTTATCCGCCACGAAAATCATCACTATATACGTGATGAGGAGAAGCAGTTTGCAGCGCGGGTCGAGCTTGTGCACGAAGGAGTCAACGGGGTAAAATTGACCGAAAGTTACGTCGTTAAGCATTGCCGACCCCCGTATATATGCCCGCAACCTTATCCGAAAAGTCGGAGACGGTGCAGTCGCTGTTCACGATAAATCCCCCCTTTTTAAGGCAGGAGGAGATTTTTTCGGTCAACGGCACGTCCAGACCGAGTGCGAGAAGCTCGGACTCCCGCGAAAAGAGTTTTGCGGGGATATCGCAGGCGAATACCTTGCCCTCCGAAATGACGGCAGCCATCGTGCAGTTGTCGGCTATCTCGTCCATGTCGTGGGAGACGATTATGACGGTCTTGCACCACTCGCGGTGGAGTTTGTGCAATAGCTCCATTATCTCCCTCTTGCCCTTGGGGTCGAGACCCGCCGCGGGCTCGTCGAGAATGAGAATATCGGGGCGGGTGACGATGACTCCCGCAATTGCCACCCTCCTCTTCTGCCCGCCCGACAGGTCGAAGGGGGACTTGTCCTTTAACTCGGCATAGTCCAACCCGACCACTTCAAGGCTGTCCTTTACAGCCCTTTCAATCTCCTCTGGCGGAAGTTTTTTGTTGAAATTTTTAAGCCCGAACGCCACGTCGTCGAAAACCGTTTCGGCGAACAGCTGATATTCGGGATATTGAAAGACCATGCCGACGTCGGCGCGAAGTGACTTGAAGTCGCACTTTTTATCGGCGAGGTCGTATTTGCCTATCTTAATTGACGGATATATGGGCGCGGGTCTGCCCTTTTTCGCCTTCTTTTTATGGAAATGTTTTTGTGCCTGCGGCAGTTTTATAAGGGCGTTGAGGTGCTGGACGAGGGTGGATTTGCCGCTGCCCGTGTGACCTATTATTCCGAAAAATTCGCCCTCGGATATATGCAAAGTCACGCCGTCGAGAGCCTTTGTAGCGAAGGGGGATTTTTTTGAATAGACAAAGGACAAGTCCTTTATATCTATATCCCATTCGCCGCCCGCAAGCCCCTCTTTCGCCGCAAAAGAGGGCGATTGCCCCGCATATATGCCGCGGTTATTCATATTTTTTATTATTTCTTCGGCGAGCTCTTCGGGGCGCAGGACGTCCTTTATGTCCATGCCCGCCGCGCGGAGATTGCGGCAGATGACGCTTATCCTCGGCAGACTCAAATTGAAGGTTTCGAGGGCATCGCCGCTTTCAAATATCTCCTCGGGTGCACCCGACAACGCTATCTCGCCGCGATTCATCACAATGGTTCTGTCGGCTAACAGCGCCTCTTCCATGAAGTGGGTGATGAGAATTATTGTCATGCCCTCTTCTCTGTTGAGACGGCGAACGACGTCTATGACTTCGCGCCTGCCCTTGGGGTCGAGCATAGCGGTCGATTCGTCGAGAATGAGGATATCGGGCTTTATCGCAAGGACGCCCGCGACGGCTATCCTCTGCTTCTGTCCGCCCGAAAGACGGGTGGGCGTCGAAAGGCGATATTTTTCCATACCGACTGCGTTGAGAGCCCAATCGATACGCCTTCCTATCTCCTCCCTCTCCACTCCGAGGTTTTCGGGACCGAAAGCCACGTCGTCCTCGACGATTGAGGCGACCATCTGATTGTCGGGATTCTGAAAGACCATGCCGACGTGACGGCGCACTTCGACGGCGTTCTTGTCGTCGGAGACGTCCAGCCCCATCACGTTGACGGTGCCGCTATCCGCCACGAGCAAGCCGTTTATAAGCCTTGCAAGGGTGGATTTGCCGCTGCCGTTGTGACCGATTATTGAGACGAACTCGCCGCGGCGTACGCAAAAATCGACGCCGTTCAACGCCGCCTCCTGCCGCCCGGGATATGAAAATTTTACGCCTGTACATTCGACAATCGGCTTATCTTCCATAATTTACCGCAATCTACCGAAAAATCGTATCAATTATACCAAATGATAAAAATTAATTCAACAATTTAAACCGCAAATTTTGAAAAGGCGGAAAAATTTTGCAATCGCCCGACAGCCTGATAGCAAGTTACTTTTTTTGTGACAAAATTTTAGCTGCTTATTGACTTTTTATAAACTTTAAAGTATAATAGAGTAGCGCGTGGGCAAGCGCGCCAATCAAATAAGTAAAAATTATATCAATCGGAGGTTTTTTGATGAAAAAATTGACTATCGACGGCAATACCGCCGCAAGCCATGTTGCGTATGCCTTTTCGGAAGTCGCAGCCATCTACCCCATAACCCCCTCTTCCCCCATGGCGGAAGTTGCGGACGAATGGGCGACTGCCGGCAGAACCAACATGTGGGGTCAGAAGGTTAAGATTGCCGAAATGCAGTCGGAAGGCGGAGCCGCAGGCGCGGTTCACGGTTCGCTTTGCGCGGGGGCTTTGACGAGCACCTACACCGCATCGCAGGGACTTCTTCTGATGATCCCCAATATGTACAAGATCTCGGGCGAGCTTATGCCCATGGTCATGCACGTTTCGGCGCGCGCACTTGCCGCACATTCGCTGAACATATTCGGCGACCACTCGGACGTTATGGCTTGCCGTCAGACGGGCTTTGCAATGCTCTGCGACAGCTCCGTTCAGGAAGTTATGGACCTCGCGCTCGTTGCGCACCTTTCCACCCTCAAGGCGAAAGTTCCCTTCATTAACTTCTTCGACGGTTTCAGAAC
>CANRKX010000004.1 GCA_947631325.1 uncultured Clostridia bacterium
CACTTGTGCGCAGCCTGTACTGATTAGGGCTTTGCCCGAAAATGAAATACCACCCGCTATGCGGGTGGATTTTTATTGTTGTATTTATCTTGATAATATATCCGTTTAAATGGTAAATTTCGGTATTATAATATTATTAGAATAGTTATATTGTAAATGTGTTAATATGGATAAATATGCAAGAGACGAAGTATCCGAGGAACAAGAAGAAATTAAATTGACATCTACAGTACCGGTCTGCGATAAAAAACGATATGGGGACTATGTCGAAATATTACATCAAAGGGTTTTAACTCAAAATATACATAATATAGGCATTATTGCTCCTTATGGAGCAGGCAAAAGTAGTTTACTTGAAACGTATAAAAAGACAAAATATAATTACTGGTCTCGTAAAAAAATTACAACCATATCTTTGGCAAATTTTAATTCTTCTCCAGATGCATTGGATGGAACAGATAAGCCCTCAGATGATTCCCACAAGGAAGAATATAAGAGACATATTCAGGACATTGAATGTAGCGTTGAAAAAAGCATCTTACAACAGTTCATTTATAAAGTTAAAAAATATAAGTTGCCCCACTCACGACTTGATAGAATAGATACAAGACATTTTTGGTTCTCCTTAATAATATCGGTCACTTTAATAGCTACAATTGCGTTGATTGGTTGTGGCGTTTTAGAGTTTTTAAAATTATTACCATATTCACAAGGCAATAATTTTTATTATTTCTTTGGCGCGGCGGCTATTAGTGTGTTCTTGCTATTGTTTTTCCTTATTTACAGTCATAGGTTAAATAGAATATCAATCAAAGAAATTGAAACAGAATTTTGTAATGATAAGAATACTTCGGTACTTAATACTTTTATAGATGAATTGATATATTATTTTAGTAAAACTAAAGTAGGCGTTGTAATAATTGAGGATTTAGACAGATTTAATAATACTAATTTATTTGCAAAATTAAGAGAAATAAATTTTTTGGTTAATAATAGTGACATTGTTAAGCAAAAAGTAACTTTTATTTATTCTGTCAAAGACGATTTATTTAAAAGTGAGAACGACAGGGCAAAATTTTTTGATTTCATAATATCATTGGTACCAATCTTAAGTTTTACAAACGCGAGGGAAAGTATTCAAAAGGAAATGGAAAAGTTATGTCCCTCATATATGCTTTTACCAGAATCATATATTTATGAAATTTCTCATTTTGTAACCGAGATGAGGATTCTTAAAAATGTAATTAATGATTATATCATTTATTATAGAGTGTTAAAGCTTAAAACTTTTCCGCATAGAGATAAAAATGTTAAGTTGTTTTCTTTAATTCTTTATAAAAACTTACGACCGTCAGATTTTGCGGCTTTGCAATTTGGTCGTGGACAATTAGTTGAGTGTTTTAAAGAAAAAGATAATAAAACTAATACTGAAATCAGCTTATTAAAGGAAGAACTATATGGATTGGAAGAAAGGCAAAAAGAAGCCGCAGAAAATAGTATAAAATCATTTAATAATTTGAAATCTTTGGTTAAAGGATTGATTATCGACCATCAAGAATCCACAAGTAATTCATTATATTCTGATTTGACTTACCTAAAAACATTTACGAACGTAACTGATGGAATAAAATTTTATATTCATGGTTATTGGTGCTATTGCTCTAAAAATACAATTGAAAAACTTTTGGGATATTCATTAGTTGATATGGAGAAAAATATAATTGACAGGGAAGAACAAAACAAGACTGAAATTGCTAATGAGATATTGGAAAAAAGAGCAAAAATCAGAGATTTACCTAATTTTTCGATGAAGGAATTTTTAACTTCAAATAGCAGATTTATAGAAGATGAATTGATTAGTTTCTTTTTAGCCAATGGCTATATAGCTGAGGATTATAAAGATTTTATAGCACACAATGATCAGGAATTGCTCTCTTCAAAAGATAATGAATTCGTTAGAAATATATTAGCGAAAAGGAGTATGGAATACAGTATTAAATTGGATAATCCATTGAATGTTATAAGAGAAATTCAACCTGAGAGATTTTCCGATATATATGTATTTAATTATGATTTAATAAAAGCATTATTAAATTATTCGGGAGATAAAAGTGATTATATAGTTAAAAGAAATAATGTTATACGCTTTTTATCTTCAATGAATTTTCAAGTTAAGAATTTTTTGAAAAATTACTTAAATGATGGACAAGATATAAACATTTTAGTTAATAATTTAAAAACTATAGATTTAACTTCGGAGATACTGGAAGATGAAAAGATAAATGGTGACATCAAAAAACAGTTTATAATTGCTTTATTGCGCAATTTAAATAAAGAAGAAATAATTAAACAAAATAAAGAAAATATATTAGAGAACTATCTTAATGATGAAAATAATGTTATAGAGACTATTGGTTCGCAAAATAAAGAAATGTTTAAGTCAATAGCAGTAAATTTGAATTTAAAAATTAAATCGATTTATTGCGAAGAAGCAAATTATGATATAGCAAATTTTATCGTCCAAAATAAATGTTACGAGATAAATTATGAAAACTTAAAGTTTATTTCTTGCAGTCTCCATTCTGTTGATATGCAAGATTTTGATACGGCTCCTCTTACATGCATGTTTGAATTAAATAACGAAATATTTGTTACACAAATTAAAGACAATATAGCATCGGTATTGGATTTGTTTATTAGTCAAGAAAAGGAATATAGTGAATCGCAAAAGACATTAGAAGTAATCTTAAATAATAAAACTCTATCTGAAAATACAAAGCAATTATTTATAGAAAAACAAAATATTAAATATTCTTATTTTGACAACATTGAGAAAAATATCTTGCAGTTCATGTTCGATAATAATAAAATAATCGCTCAATGGGATAATGTAATTAAGGCTAATAGTAGTGGGGGAATTTTATTATCTAACATAGTACAATATTTAAATCTTAATGCAAGCGAATTAGGGGCAGATTCTTTGGATAATAAAGAAAAGATTTTGACGTTATGCAATAAGATTGAGTACAATAATAACTTGGAAGGATTTTCAGAATTTTCAAAGGCTTTTAGAATCGAATTAAAAATCCAAGAAATCGTTAAAGATAATATTAGCTCAATATTGGTAAAAAACGGCATAATATTAAGCAATGAAACGAATCTGAAAAATGCAATAAATAAACCCTTATCAATCGCTCAGCTTTTGATTGCAAATCCAAATTTGGTGGATTTGATAAATTTAACATCGTTTAGTAATAGTATTATTGAGCAAGTCTTTTTATTTGAAGGGTTGACGGATGGCGTTAAGACAAAATTGCTTATATCATCACACTACATGCCATCTTCTGAAGAAGCAATATCTAATGTGAAAGATTTTTTAGTCCGTGTGCAGGTTGGCAATTGCGAAATAGCATTGCTAAAGAAAATTATTGGAAGTGGGAAGGCGGTCAAAGAAGAGTGCTTAACTATTCTGAGTAATAATGATTGGAAGTTAAGTCAGCAAGAAAAATTTGATTTGCTAAAACTTGTAGAACCGAAATTAAATAACTTGCAAAATGTTAAAGAGCAAAATATCAATGTCGGTGAACTTGATAATGAGATATTGAAATTTTTGAGCAATAAAAATTTATTTAAGGTTACAACCTATTCTCGTGTAATCAAGTTAAGGAAGCTATTTTAAAAAATTCCTTCCATTTAGTATCATGTTTAGAGCTTAAAAATTATTAAAACGGTCCAAATGCTTTGTCGTTTTCGGCAAAGCATTTTTATATGATTCTTGCAATTGCCCGCCATATATGCTATAATGAACGCAATAAATTTTTATGGAATTTCGCAATACAAGTGTCATTCCCATGATTTTGGGGGAGATAAAGAGGTATCTGAGGGACGGAAACAGCCTCAGGGTGTCGAGGTCGATAAGGGACACAGCCTATCAGATCTTAAAGGTCAGGGAAAGGCTCGAGGAGACGGAGGACGAGGTGACTTACGACAAGATTGCAGGCAAGATGAATATCGCCGTGTCCGAGGTCGCCTATGCGCTCGACGCCATCTCCGACCCCGTGTCACTGTACGAACCCGTCTATAACAAGGCGGGCGACACGCTGCTTTTGATGGACCAGCTCTCGGACGACAAGAACAACGACGAGGTGTGGACGGAGAAGGCGGCACTGTACGACGCTATTAACAGGCTGGAAAAGCGCGAGCGGCGAATACTCTTTTTAAGGTATTTCGAGGGCAAGACGCAGACGGAGATTTCCGCCGAAGTGGGCATATCGCAGGCGCAGGTTTCCCGCCTTGAAAAGACGGCGATAAAGCAAATCAGAGCCTGCATATCATAGTTCTTATGCATAATATTAAAATCCCGATGATAGACAAAATCGGGATTTTTGTTGTAAAACGCTTGACTTATAGGGTGCGGTCACATATAATTGTCTAAAAATAATAGACGGAATTTAAAAATATGTTGACTATCATTACCGATTCATCGAGCAATATCACGGCGGAGCAGGCTGAAAGGTTGGGGATAATCGTCATGCCGCTCACAATATCGTTCGGCGGGAAGGAGTTTCGCGACGGCATAGACATAGACAGCGACGGCTTTTACAAAATGCTGATGTCGACGAAGGAGTTTCCGCACACCTCGCAGCTCTATGAGGAGCAGGCGGAAGCGGCTGTCCGAAAGGCTAAAACTAAGACGGACGAGGTTCTCATTATGCCCATTGCTTCCGCGCTGTCGGGGTCGTTTGAGAGGTGCGAGCGGGTGGCAAAAAGGTATGAGGGGGTATACGTTTACGACACAAAATGCACCTCTGCAATGCTCGCTATGCTCGTCTTAAAGGCGGCGCAAAACGCCCGAAAACCCATGGGCGAGGTAATAAAAATTCTCGACGCCTTCAGACCCAAAATCAAGCTCTTCGCCGCCCTCGACACCATAGAATATCTCGCAAAAGGGGGAAGACTCTCAAAGCTCTCCGCGCTCCTCGGCACGGCGCTTAAAATAAAGCCCGTCATAACTATTGACGGCGGGGGAAAGGTGGCGCTCGTCTCCAAACAGTTCGGAATGGCGAAGAGCATAAATTATATAGCTGAAAGGGCGGCTAAGGCTGATATAGATTATGGCGAGCCCGTCTATCTTCTCTACACCGCCGACGACAGAAATTGCAGCGAATTAATCAGAAAAACGGGTATAAAATTCTCCGAAAAGTGCAATATCTGTCCCGTGATAGGGACGCATATAGGTCCCTTCGCGGCGGGATTGGTCTATGCCGAAAGATAAACTTTTAAGTAAAGTCGTTGACAATCTTTGCCGATAAGTATATAATTATCGCGGAGGTAGGTCGATGGGTGCCGATTGGATTGTAATTTTATGCGCGCTCGGTGTGTGCGCTCTGGGAGCCTTTATAGGATTCGGAAAGGGATTGAGATTTCTGACCAAGGGATTGGTGGGATTTGCGATTTCCATATTTATCTGCTACTGTATCGGCGGGCTCATTCTCGATATCGACGCGATACGCAACCTCCTCGGCGACCTTGCGGCGAAGTGGGAGCATATAAGCTTCTTAAAGATAATACACCTTGAGATAATAATTTACTATATCGTCCTCTTCTTGGTTGCGCAGGTGGCGAGAATTCTCATCACAAGGCTTGTCGCGAAGATACTTGAAATAAAGATACTCCCCATGAAGATAATCAACGCGGTGGGCGGCTCGCTGTTATTTGTCGCGCTGTTTATGCTTATACTTCTTCTCGTATTCCAGATTATCTATTGGATAGGCGGAACGACGGCGGCGAACTTCGGCGAATCGCTTGCGGGCAGCTGGCTGGGATTGGACGAACTGTTTGCCCACAATCCCCTTATAAAGATGGTCGACTACATCAACCGCGCCGCGCATATCTGAAAAGGCTATCCTATCAAAGCGCAAAATAAAAAAATTCAATACACGTAAAAAGTTTATGCGGAAGGCAAATTTTCAAGCTTTCCGCATATATTTATGTATATGGAAGTTACGTATTCCTCGTTGAAACAGAAGGACGTGATAAATCTTTCGGACGGCAAGCACATGGGCAAGGTGTGCGACCTCACCTTTTGCTTCCCCGAAAACAGGGTGACGGGCTTTACCGTCACAGGCTGTAAGGGCTTCAAGTTTACGCGGCAGGAGCTGTTTATACCCATAAAGTGCGTCACGAAGATTGGGGAGGACGCCGTCCTCATAAACTTCGGCGGCGAACAGCCGCCCCCGCCAAAGTGCCCGCCTAAACACCCGCCCGAATTCGCTCCGCCGCCACCGCCCCCGCCGCCACAGCCGAGGCGCAGTTTTGACGAGTACGAGTAGTTAAAAGATATTTTCGAGCTTTAAGGTATAGGCGTCGGGCATGTTCTTCGCCACCTCTTTCAACACCTCAATTTTCGCCAGCGCGAGGTCGTATTTTTGGGAATATATGAGCCCGCAAGCCTCGCTCAGCCAATAATCGACGTAAGATATGTCGTTGTGCGGCACAAATATGTGCAGTTTTGACTTCTTGTCGTTCCAGAGCGAACGCACGGCAAATCCGTCCTCTCGGTTGGCGGCGCCGTCCTCAATCTTTGTGTAAAGAGTGTCGAGGGCGGCGGAAAAGTCGTCGAACTGCGAGTTGACGTACCATTCGGTGAATATGAAGAGGGCGATACACAAGAGTATCGCGGTCAACGTGTAAATTATGGATTTTACCATCTTTCGGACACCTGTATTTTGAGTATTTTATATCTTTCGCCCTTCTTCTGGAAGTACACCCGCCCGTCGCCGTTTACCGTCATAGCGACTACCTGACGGGGCGTTGCGTCCTGTTGCTTCAAAAAGCTCTTCAATCTCTCCCCGTCTATTCCGCATCGGGAGAGATTTTGTTTATCTGCTTTTCCGAGGTCGATGACGATCAAGGGAAGAGAGGGCGCAGTCTTTTCGGACTTTGCGAGGGCGGAGAACTGCCCGTTGGACTCATACAGCCCATAGTATACGTCGTCGAGATTGAAATATCCCGCCGCCCGCATGCTCTCCACGAGGTCGCCGACGTTTAAGTTGTTGCGCTTCAACTGATATACGTCTATGCCGTCGCGGTTTATTACGACTGAGGGTCTGCCGCAGACAATTGTTTTGACGGGCTTGAACCATAAATCCAAAAGCCACACCGCCTGATGAAGGATAAATATGGTGACAATGGCGATTATGCCGTATAATAGTGGAATTGAGGAGTCCGCCATGGGTATGCAGGCGAGCTCGGCAATCAACAGAGTTATCACAAATTCAAAGGGCTGCATTTCGCCAATCTGACTCTTGCCCATAAGTCTCATGACGAGAAGGAGGGTTATAAAAATTACAGTCGTGCGTATGAGTACAAGCGCCACTTTGTCGTCTCCCGAAAATAGTTCATATTTATTTTCAGTATCGGCAAAAAATATCTTAATATTCTTGATTTTTATGGGGTGCGTGTGCTATAATTCGCTTAAAGCAAAAAGGGGAGAATTTAGTTGGACAGCGCCTTTTCCGCCCTTGAAAAACTCAATAGCCGCGGAATGAAATTCGGCACCGAGGAGACGGCAAGGCTGTTAAAAGCCCTCGGCTCGCCCGAAAGCGGGCTTAAAATAGTGCACATTGCGGGCACAAACGGCAAGGGCTCGGTTGCCGAATATATCTCTCAAATACTCATCGCAGACGGCAAAAAGACGGGCGTATTCACTTCTCCCGCCGTCTACTCCCAAGAGGAACAAATCCGCGTGAACGGAGAGCCGCTGTCACCCCAATCCATAAAAAATTATATAGACAGCGTGATGAATGTCGCAAACGGCGAGACCACGTCGTTCGAGGCTTTGACGGCAGCCGCCCTCGTCGCCTTTGAAAAAGAGGGGTGCGAGTACGCCGTCATCGAGTGCGGCTTGGGCGGAAAGCTCGACGCGACCAACGCCATAAAAAATAAGGAGCTTGCGCTGATTGCTTCGATCGGCAAGGAACACACCCGATATCTCGGCGACAGCATACAATCAATATGCGAACACAAGGCGGGGATTATATCAAATTGCCCCGCCGTCGCAAGCGCCCTTCAACCGCCCGAAGCCCTCGCGTTTTTCAAAAAGAGGGGCATATATATTGCGGACAAGCCCATAAAAATTTTGAAATCCGAACTTTCGGGGCAGCAATTTACATACGGCGGCGAGGAGTTTTCAATAAAGATGAACGGCTTCGCCCAGCCCTATAACGCCGCTCTCGCGATTGAGGGAGCGAGGATATTAAAGGTTGGTGAGAACGCGATAAAAAACGGTCTCGCCACCGCGTTTTTGGGCGGCAGGATAGAATATATAAAAAGGGGAAAGGGCGAATATATCCTCGACGGCGGTCACAACCCGTCGGGCACGCTGCCCCTTGCAAACTTTATAAGGGAGAGCTTCGGCGGAAAAAAGACGCTCATTTACGGCTGTCTTTCCGACAAGGATATAGACGGCAACTTAAAGCCCCTTGAAGGTCTTTTTGAAGATGTAATATGCGTCCGTCCCGACAGCCCTCGGGCGATGGACGGAGATAGAATAGTAAATACTGCGAAAAAATACTTTGACCGCGTCCGCATGGCGGAAAGCCTTGAAAGGGCTCTTATATCGGCGCGCGGAAGGGTGGTCGTGAGCGGATCGTTCACACTTTTGAAGGAGGCACGGGAATGGATAGAGAAAAGGTCATAAAGGCGGTCGAGGATTTGCTTGACGCCCTCGGCGAGGACAGAACGCGCGAAGGGCTGAAGGACACGCCGAGGAGGGTGGCGGACGCCTATGCCGAGCTGCTCTCGGGCGAGGGGCAGACGTGCGATAGTCACCTGTCCCGCACTTTCACGGCGGACGGCGGCGACATAGTCATAGAGAGGGATATCGCCTTTTCTTCAACCTGCGAGCATCATCTCATGCCCTTTTTCGGCAAGATAGCCATTGCCTATATCCCCGACGGCAAGGTGGTCGGAATATCCAAGCTCGCGAGGACGGTTGAGGTGCTGTCAAAGAGATTGCAGCTTCAGGAAAGGCTCACTTCGCAGATAGCCGAGGAAATTATGCGCTGTCTTTCCCCCAAGGGCGTATTTGTGGTGTGCGAAGCCGAACACACCTGCATGACCTGCCGCGGCGTAAAAAAACCGGGGAGCAAGACGGTTACTTACGCCGTCGCGGGCGACTTCCCCGAAGATAAAAAGAGAGAGGTGTTCGCACTTCTGAAATGAAGATAGGTTCCGAAATCTTTGAAAGGGGCACCTATGTAATGGCGATAATCAACCTCACCCCCGACAGCTTCTTTGCACCCAGCCGCAAGGACGAGAGCGATATCCTCTCCGCCGTCGAAAGGGCGCAAGAGGAGGGAGCGGCGATTATCGATATAGGCGCGCAATCCACCCGCCCCGGATACGTCGAGGTGAGCGCGGACGAGGAAATAGCCCGTTTTTCCCGCCCTTTAAAGTTAATAAAGCAAAATTTCGATATCCCCGTTTCGGTGGATACCTATTTTTCAAAATCCGCCCGAGCCGCTCTCGATTTGGGCGCGGACATGATAAACGATATATGGGGATTATCCCGCGATAGGGATATGGCAAGGACGGTTGCTGAGTACGGCGCCGCAGTCTGCATAATGCACAACTCGCCGACCCCCGTTATTGACCTCTGGGGCGAGGAAGAGGAGTTTTTAAAGGGGCAGATAGCTCTTGCGCTTGAAAGCGGCGTTTCGGCGGATAAGATTGTCGTGGACGGCGGCATAGGATTTGCCAAGACCAAGGAGCAGAATTTCGAGCTTTTGGAGGGATATGAAAGGCTTTTGAAGCTGGGCTATCCCACCCTCTTGGGCTGTTCGCGCAAGTCGATGTTCGGCGGAAGGGTGGAGGACAGATTGAAACCCACCCTCGAAGCCACCCGCCTCGCCTGCGAAAAGGGCGCGCTGTTCGTGCGCGTCCACGACGTCGCCCAAAATGCCGAGGTCATACGCCGATATTACTCTTCCCTATAAAAGTAGGAGAAAATTATGGACACTGTTTTAATTCGCGGGCTGGAAGTCAGCGCCTGCCACGGCGTCCGCCCCTTTGAAAAGGTGACGCCGCAAAAGTTCATATTCGACGTCGATATCTGTTGCGACTTTTACGCCGCCGCAGAGGACGACGACCTTTCAAAGACGGTGAATTACTCGCTCGCCTGCGACGTTATCGCCGAATTCTGCAAGGGTCACACCTTCGATTTAATTGAAAAACTTGCATATAGTTGCGCATTTTTGCTGCTTGACAGCTTTTCTTCGGCAAACAAAGTAAAGCTATCCCTATATAAGCCCCAAGCCCCCGTCAAGCAAAAAATTTCAACCGTCGGCGTCGCCGTCGAAGTAAATAGGGAGAGGGCGTTTTTGTCCTTGGGCTCGAGCCTCGGCGATAAAAGGGCATATCTCGACGAGGGGATAAAAAAGCTCGCAAAGACGGCGGGGATAAAGGTCAAAAAAGTCTCCTCATATATGGAGACCGAGCCCTACGGCGGAGTCGCCAAAAATAAATTTTTAAACTGCGCCGCCGAGATTGAGACCTATCTCACCCCCCGAAATCTCTTGAACGAGATACACCGCATAGAGCTCGAGTGCGGGCGGGAGAGGAAGGAGCGTTGGGGCGACAGGACGCTCGATATAGATATAATCTTCTTCGGACGGCAACAAATCAGCGAAGAGGGGCTTGAAATTCCCCACCCCGAATACTTGAAGAGGGACTTCGTCTTAAAGCCATTGAAGGAGATTGCGGGCGGCTTTATCTGCCCGAATTTGAACAAAAAACTGTCCGACCTCTGAAATTTTCACTTTTTAAGCCGAAAAATGGCTGATTATACAAAAATGTTTAGTGCAATTTGCACAAAAATTTTTAAAAAATCTGTACAAATTAAATATAATATGTTATAATTCCCACGGTGAAAAGTATCGGCTTTTCTAATCGGTGTGCGTGACGCACCAACCGTGGGGAGTATTATTTTGGAAAAGATAGGCATTATTGATTTAGGCTCGAACTCTGCAAGGCTCGTCATCGTCAATCTCTTCGCGGACGGCTATTTTATGGTCGTGGACGAGTTAAAGGAAAGCGTACGCTTGGGTCAGGACATGGAGCGCGACGGATTTTTGAAGCCCGCGCGCGTTGCCGACACAATCAAGACGCTTAAAATGTTCAGAAAGCTGTGCGACGCAAGCGGCGTCAACCGCATTATCGCCGTGGCGACCGAGGCGGTCAGAAGGGCGAAGAACCAGCGCAGCTTCCTCGACGAAATACAGGCAAACTGCGGCATTAAAATTCGCGTCCTCTCCGCGGAGGAGGAGGCGATTTACGTCTACCGCGGCGTCATAAATTCGATGGATATACCCAAGGGCGTCATTCTCGAAATAGGCGGCGGCTCGACGAAGATAGTCTACTACAACAGGCGGAATTTGCTTGAATACGCCACCCTGCCCTTCGGCGCGGTGACGCTTACGGGGCTGTTCTCGGGCGACGGATTAAAGCCCGAAGAGCAAGCCGCCAAAATCGAGGAATTCTTTACCGAACAGTTAAAACAGGTGGAATGGCTGAAAGAGCTCGATTCCGAAGTGCAGATGATAGGCGTCGGCGGGTCGTTCAGGAACCTCTTCAAGATAACCAAGATGGTGCATAAGTATCCCCTTGATACCGTGCATAATTACAGGATGCCCATCGAGGACTTCATGCCCATATACGACATGATCAAGGTCCTCGACCTCGACAAAAAGAAGAAGATAAAGGGGCTTTCCGCCGAGCGCGCGGACATTCTTCCCGCCGCGCTTGCGGTCATAAAGTCGTTCGTAACCTATATGGGGCTGGATTCGTTTACCCTGTCGGGCTGCGGTCTGAGGGAGGGCATAATGTTCAACCAAGCCCTTCCCATGACCCTCGAAAAGCCCATTGCCGACGTCCTCAACTATTCGCTAACCACCCTCGTCAAGTACTATGACTGCGACGAAAGGCATGTGGAGCACGTCGTCAATCTGAGCATACAGCTGTTCAAACAGCTGCGCGTTCTGCATAAATTCCCCCGTCAGTATCTGAAGATATTGAAGGTTGCGGCTATGCTTCACGACTGCGGCATGAGGATAAAATATTACAACCATCAGCGGCACAGCTGGTATATGATTTTAAATTCCACCCTATACGGCGTGAGCCATAGGGAAATAGTTTTGGCGGCGTTTACGGCGTGCTGCCATAAAAAGGAGGACATAAACGCCTATGACTGGGCGAGATATCGCGACCTCGTCTCCGACGACGACCTTGAAATCGTCAAAAAACTCGGGGTTATGCTGAGGATAGCCGAGAGTCTCGACAGGTCCAATTCGGGCTCGATAAAGAGCATAAACTGCGATATATTGGGCGACTCCGTGATTATGAAGACGGAGGTGGAGGGCGACGCCACCCTCGAGATACGCAACGCTCTGGCGGCGGGCACCGAGTTCAGGAAGTCCTTCCACAAAAATCTCGAAATATTATAAAGATATGCCGTCCCGAGCGGACGGCATTACACTTTAAGGTCATGGAATACGTGCTTGCGAGCGCCTCGCCGAGGCGCAGGGAACTTTTAAGACAGATAGTTACGGCGTTCGAGGTGCTGCCCGCCGAGGGGGAGGAAGAGGTCAACCTTTCGCTCTTCCCCGAAAAGATGGCTTGCGCCCTCGCCGAGCATAAGTGCGACGAGGTGTTTGAAAAGAGACCCAACGCCACCGTGATAGGCTGCGACACTATCGTCGTATTCGACAAGGAGATACTCGGAAAGCCCAAAGATAGCGCCGACGCGGAAAGGACGTTAAAGCGGCTCTCGGGCAAGACGCACCTCGTAATCACGGGCGTGTGCGTGAGAAACCGCTATATGAAGGCGGTGGACTTCGACAGGACGGAAGTCACCTTCAACACCCTCTCGGACGAGTTCATACATAACTATGTTTTAAGCGGCTCGCCCCTCGACAAGGCGGGCAGTTACGGCATACAGGACGAGGGGATAGTTAAGCAATATTACGGAAGTTATACAAACGTCGTGGGCTTGCCCGTGACTCTTACAAGAAAACTGCTTGATAAAATCAGGGTGGACAAATGAACAGGATTGCAATAGATTTGGGGTCGGGAGTGACCAAAATATATCTGTCGGGTTGCGGGGTCGTGTTGACCGAAGCGACGTGCGTCGCCGTCGACGAGAGCCTGCAAGAGGGTAAGAGGAAGTACACCGTAAAGGCTTACGGTGACAAGGCGCGCGCCCTTTCGGGGCGGGCGGCGCAGTCCACGCACATCGTCAACCCCGTCGATAAGGGCGATATAGTGCACGAAAATCTCGCCGCGCTATTGCTTTCGCACTTCCTCGAAAAGATTGAAATCCCCTTCAGAAAGGCGAAGAGGACGGAGGCGCTGTTCATCGTTCCCTGCGGCATAAAGGCGGAGACAAAGCGCAAATATCTGCATATCGCCGAGGAGTGCGGGCTGGGCGGAGTGTACTTCACTCAAACTCCCTTTGCCGCCGTTCTCGGGCACAACGTCGCCATAAACGAGAGCCAGCCCATGTTTTCGCTCGATATAGGATATTCGCTTACGAATATCGCCGCAATATCGCAGGACGGAATAATTTACGGAGTGAGCGTGGGGTTGGGAAGCGGCGCGATAGACGTTAAGCTCATGGACGACCTCGCCGAAAATTCCAACTTCAAGATAGGCGCGCTGACAGCCGAAAAACTCAAAAACACGGTGGGGAGCCTGCTTGCCGACGACAATAAAATGGCTGTCGTCGACGGGCGCGAAATCTCGTCGGGCGCACCCGCTTCGCTCGCCGTGAATTCGGGAATGATAGCCCCGATAATCTCCGCATATGCAGATAAAATAGTCGAATACGTGCAGTTCGTATTGACAAAACTTCCCGCCGAAGTCTCTTCGGGGGTGATGAGAGGGGGGATATATCTGTCGGGCGGATTTATGATGCTCGACGGGCTTCCCGAATATATAGAAAAGAAGCTGAATATCCGCGTAAATATGCCAGAGGAGCCCCGCCTTGCCGCTGTAATGGGCGGCGGCGCGATACTCGCCGACGACGATTTATTGGAACGCTTCTGCACCACGGAATGAAAAAAGGTGCGGGAATATGCCTTAATTAACCATAAAATTACGGCGGCGGTTGCGAAAATTTTTCGCAACCGCCGCCGTCGCTTTACGCTTTATCTTCACGTATCTTTCAGCACGTCGTCCATGCGGTAGTTCCCCGCGGGCTTGCCCGCAATCCACTTTGCCGCCCTGACCGCGCCCGCCGCAAACACCTTTTTGCTGCGCGCCGAGTGGGTGAGGGTGATTATCTCGTCCTCGCCCGCAAACATGACCTCGTGTTCGCCGACGATATTTCCGCCGCGCACGGCGTGGATGCCGATTTCCTTTCCGCGCTTTCCGACTTGACCCTGCCTGCCGTATACGTATTGCTTTCCGCCCTCAAACGCCTCTTTCGCGCTGTCCGCAAGCATTAAAGCGGTGCCCGAAGGCGCGTCGGCTTTAAGCTTATGGTGTCTTTCCACTATCTCAATATCGAAATTTTCGCCGAGAGCGGCTGCCGCCTCGCGCACAAGCTTTACGAGCAGATTTACTCCCACCGAAAAGTTGGCTGTCCTGAACACCGCAACGCTCTTTGACGCCCTCTCTATCATCGCGATATCTTCCGAAGAATATCCCGTCGAGGCGAGAACCAAGGCGGCTTTGTGCTCTTCCGCCCAAAAAATCTCGTCCTTTAAGGCGGCGGGGGAGGAGAAGTCGATTATAACGTCGCAGCTCTCCTTGACGTCGCCGAAGGACTTATATACGGGGATATCCCCGCAATTTCCGCCCGTAATATCCACGCCGAACGCCACGCGCATATCGCTTTCAAGTCCGACGGCTTCGCGCACGAACGCGCCCATCTTGCCCCAAAAGCCCAATATTCCGACAGATATCATACCCCTTTCAACCCCGCTCTCTCAATTTCCTTCAAAAGCCTTATCTTGTTTGCTTCGGACATCTCGGTGAGGGGAGGACGGGGTACGCCCGCGTTGAAGCCGAGCATGTTGTACGCCGCCTTTATGGGTATGGGGTTGACCTCGTAAAAACATGCGTCCTCGAGGGGGAGAAGGAAGTCCTGTACCTCGTTCGCCTCGTCGAGTTTGTTGGATTTAACGAGGTCGTACATTCTCTTCATGAGAGCGGGCGCAATGTTGGAAGTTACCGAAATGAGCCCCGCGCCGCCTATCGCGAGCATGGGGAGATTTAAGAAGTCCTCGCCCGAGAAGAGGTCGAGTTTTCCGCGTATGCGCCTCATCGTCTCGACCACCTGCGCCATATTTCCGCTCGCCTCCTTAATTCCCGCCATGTTGGGGATATCGGCGAGCTTCTCGCACGTCTCGGGCAAGATGTTGACCGCCGTGCGCGAGGGCACGTTATAGGCAATGACGGGCAAATTCACCGAGTCGCAGATAGCCTTGTAGTAGAGATAGAGCCCCTCTTGGGTGCACTTGTTGTAGTAGGGGGTGACAACGAGCACGCCGTCTGCGCCCAGCTTTTCGGCGCGTATTGAAGCTGCAACCGCCTTTTTGGTGTCGTTGCTGCCCGTGCCGACGATTATCTTTATCCGACCCTTGAAGTTCTTCACGGCATACTCTATGGTCTCCGTCTTTTCCTCTTCGGTCATGGTGGCAGGCTCGCCCGTGGTGCCGAGGACGACAACGGCGTCCGCGCCGCCCTCTATCTGATATTCAATCATCCTGCCGAATTCTTTTAAGTTTACCCCCTTATCGTCAAAGGGTGTGACCATTGCGGTAATAATACCTTTAAAACAACCTGTCATATAAACTCCGCGGGCGTAATTGCGCCCATATTATTTTATGTGTATGGTACAGTAGGTGTGAAGTCAGTCGAAATATCCCTTTGCGGCGAGAAGTTCGGCAAGCAGAACTGCGCCGCCCGCCGCTCCGCGCAGAGTATTGTGCGAAAATCCGACGAACTTGTAGTCGAAGAGGTTGTCCTCTCTCAGCCTTCCCGCGCACACAGCCATGCCGTTCTCGGTGTATCTGTCGAGGGCGGGCTGGGGACGGTTGTCCTCTTCGAAGTAGTGTATAAACTGCTTGGGCGCGGAGGGAAGCGCAAGGGCTTGCGGCTCTCCCGAGAACTCCGCCCACGCCTTTAAAATTTCCTCTTTGGAAGGCTTGTTTTTGAACTTCACGAACACCGTCGCCGTGTGTCCGTCGGAGACGGGCACCCTCACGCACTGCGCCGTGATTATGGGGGAGGAGGCGGGCACAATCTTCCCGTTTTGTATCTCGCCCCAAATCTTCAAGGGCTCCTTTTCGCTCTTTTCCTCTTCGCCGCCTATATAGGGGATAACGTTGTCGAGTATCTCGGGCATGGTCTTAAAGGTCTTGCCCGCGCCCGAAACAGCCTGATAGGTGGAGACGGCTGCGCACTCTATCCCATATTTTTTCAAGGGGTGCAAGAGGGGCACGTAGGATTGAAGGGAGCAGTTGGATTTGACGGCTATAAACCCGCGCTTTGTGCCGAGACGCTTTTTCTGCGCGGCGATTACGGCGAGGTGATCGGCGTTTATCTCGGGGATAATCATGGGCACGTCGTCCGTGAAGCGGTGCGCCGAGTTGTTGGAAACTATGGGGCACTCAGCCTTGGCGTAAGCCTCCTCGAGGGCGCGAATCTCGTCCTTTTTCATGTTGACTGCGCAAAAGCAGAAATCAACTGCCTTTGCAATCTTTTCCAAATCCTTTTCGGCGTCAACCACCGTCATATCCGCAAACTTTTGGGGCATGGGGTCGGCAAGCTGCCAAAGTTTTATGGCGTCTTTGTATTTTTTGCCCGCCGACCTTGACGACGCGGCAATCACTTTCACCTCGAATTGGGGGTGATTTGCAAGCAGAACCAAAAATCTCTGCCCGACCATTCCCGTGGCGCCTATAACGCCAACCTTGTACTTTTTCATATAGACCTCTTTAAAAAATAAGCGGCAGTACGCCGTACTGCCAACAAAATTCAACCGACAATTAGCGCAACACAATAAACTGTGACAGTCGCAAAGGTATTGACCCGTGCGCCCGACGCGGGCAAGGAAGCCGCATCTCGGCGGAGGCGCCCTTTCGCCGCGGCGTAAGCGGAATATCCCTTGAAATATCCCTGTCCGCGGGTACTTTTGCCCGTCCGCTCCTCTAATCAGTATGCTTATGATATCATACATCTTTTCAATTGTAAAGATTTTTTGCAATCAGTACTGTAAAAATTATTGAAAAAATTTTCCTTATATGATAAGATAGAAAGTGAATTTAAAGGCGGAAAAGCAATATGGCTGAACTCAACGGAATGCAGGGCAACGAGATTGCCGACGATTATAAGAGAAAATACGTGCCGCAGGGCAGGTGGCGCGACACTTGGGACGTGTTCAAATCCAACTTCTTCAAGCTGGTCTTATTGAACATATTCGTCCTCATAACCTTTGCCCCGGGCATAGCGATTGTCTATGTCCGCGCAAACTACGTCACAAATATGGGGCTTATATATCCCTTCAACTCCAGCGTGCTCTATCCCTATTACACGGACGTGCGCGGGCTCTCCGAAAGGGTTATAATCTCGGCGGACTTGCTCTTCTATTCGCTTTTGTTCGTGGCGGGATTTATCGCTTCCTTGGGCATTTCGGGCTCGGCGTACTGCATAAGAAAGCTGATTTTGACCCACGGAGAGTTTAAGGTAAAGAACTTCTTCCACGGCATAAAGGTGGGATATTTCAACACCGTCGTGCCCGTGACTCTCTTTATTCTCTTCGTATTCGGCAGTATATTGATAGGCGATTGGAAGGACTTCGTCATTGCAACGGGCGGCAACGCCGCGGGCGCGATAACGGCATACGTATTCATGATTATAGCGACCGTCGCGGCGGGGCTTTACCTCGCGTGGGTGTTCTCCGTCGGCGTGAGCTACAGGGTAAAACTCAAATATTTAATCAAAAATTCCTTCGCGCTCTTAATCGGCACCCCCGTGCAGACGGTGTTTATCGCGGGCTTTGCGCTCATTCCCGTCTGGTTCATGTTCGGCGGCGGGTTCTGGATGATTATATCCTACGTGCTCTTTATATTCTTCGGATTCTCATATATCCTCTTGGTATGGCTCAGCTTCTCGCAGTGGGCTTTCGATCTCTTTATAACCCCCAACTTAAAGGCGGAAAAGGAAGCGGCGCGCGCACAGAAGAGCGAGAAAGAGCTCTTGGCGGAGAAGGCGGAAGAGGACAGGCGGGTTGCCCGCGAACTGCTCGCCGCAGGGAAGAGCGAACTTATAGCCCGCCCCATAATGCCCATAGAGGACGGCTCTTCGCCCAAGTGCTTGGGCTATACCTTTACGAGGGCGGAGATATCTTCCGCCGCAGAGAGCCGCGAAAAGCTCGGCGAGGATATAGCCGCATATGAAAAGCAACACGCGGGTGACTCGGTGTACGTCGAATACAACAAGATGTTTGCCGAGCGCGAAAAGGCGCTTTCCACCCCCGACGACAAGAAGGGCAAGAAGAAAAAGATAAGCTCGGACAACCTTTTAAAATGAGGGGGAAGGCTTATTCCGCCCTCGGCGGCGTGTTCGAATATCTCAATTGCGACTGCGGCTATGAACAATGGTCGCAGTATTTAATTGAAAGGCTGCAAAGCGAGGGTGCAAAGCCCTTCGGGGCGGACGTGGGGTGCGGCAACGGCTATTTCACCCGCGCGCTCACGAGGGCGGGCTTTAAGACGGTGGGGATAGACATCTCGCCCCAAGCTCTCTCGGCAGCGGTCGATATTGCCCGCGGCGAAGGGCTTAATATAGAATTTTTACTCGGCGATATAACCAAACTAAAATTGCCGTCCAAAACGGGCTTTATAACCGCCGTCAACGACTGTATTAACTATGTGCCGCAATCTCAACTTGAAAAGACCTTCTCTCGGGTGGCGTCCAACCTCGTAAAGGGCGGCGTCTTCATCTTCGATATAAGCTCGGAGCGGAAGTTGAGGGAAGAGGTCGGCAACAACACCTTCGCCTCGGACGACGAGAGGGCGCCCTTCATATGGTTCAACAGCTTGGAGGGCGACCGTATCAAGATGGATATAACGGTGTTTACGTTGAATGGCGACGGCACGTACGCCCGCCGCGACGAAAGTCAGATACAATATATCCACAGCGAAGCCCATATCCTCTCCGCACTCGAAGTTGCGGGATTTTCGGCAAGGGGCGAGGGGCACCTCGGCGGGGATAAGGCGGACAGAATAAATTTTATATGCAAAAGACTATGAATAAGCTGTATAAATCACTCGTGTACGACGGGCAGGTCTCTCTGTCGGTGCTCGAAACAACCCAACTCGTACAGAGCGCGATAAAAATTCATAACCTCGCGGACGGACCCGCAAAGATTTTGGGCGAAATGCTGACGGCATGCGCTTATATGGCGGGCTGTTTGAAGAGCGAGCGCGGCGCAGTGTCCTTGACTGTAAAGTCGGGCGGCGGAAGCGCGACGGTGAGCGTTTCGGGAGACGCCGAGGGGCATATCCGCGGCTATATCGACGGCGGCGAAGGCGGCTTGAAGGGGGGAACGCTGACAGTCATAAAGGACGACGGCTTTTCCCGCCCCTTCGTGGGAACGTGCGAGCTGAAAGCCCCCGACGTGTCCGAAAATCTCATGCAATATTTCCACATGAGCGAGCAAATTCCCACCGCAGTCGCCATAGGCGCGGACGTGCAAAATGGCGTTTGCCGCGCGGCGGGCGGAGTAGTCATGCAGCTTCTCCCCGGCACTTCGGAGGAGAATATGGACAGGGCTGAGGAGAGAATGCAGGCTTTCGTCAATCCCACCAAAATCGTCGAGGAATACGGCGCGGACGGCATAATCGAAAACTTTTTCAAGGGCGAAACAGACCGCTGCGGGCTATATATGTACTTCCCCGAATACAAATGCAACTGCTCGCGAGAGAAGATAGCGGGCGTCGTCGTCTCCCTCGGAAGAAAGGAAGTTGAGGACATAATTGCCGAAGAGGGCGCCGTAAAGGTGCACTGCCACTACTGCAACAGAGATTACATATTCGGCGAAGAGGACGTTGAAGAACTTTTCGGAAAATAATTTATGAAAAAGACGGTTGAGATAGACTTTTCCGACGACAGGCTAATTGGCATTGCCGCGGACATGGTCGACGAACACAACTATATAGGCGCGCTCAAGATGCTCAACAAGAACGCCGCCATGACGGGCAACGACGCCGATTGTTTTATGCTGTACGCCGAGATTTTCGACGATTTGGGGCTGCATATGCAGTGCATCAACAATTGGTTCAGGTTCATGGACGTCGTTGACGACGAGGAGGATTTAACCGAGTGTTACGAGGGGCTTGCCGTCAACTATATGGAGCTCGGCAACGAGGAGTTTTCGGCATACTATTATCATAAACTTCTCGTCTCCTCGGACGACGGCGAAGCCGCCGCCGAACTGCGCGACGACCTCATGAAGGACTATGTATCCTCCGAGGAAAATCCCTTAAAATTCGTCTATCCGCCCGAGATTGCCGACCTTTCGGACGTCATTTCAGACGGAATAACGCACATGAAAGAGGGCGACTATGCAAAGGCGCGCGAACTCTTCGAGTCGGTTCCCGAAAACAATCCGCAGTGGGCTTCGGCGAGGAACTATCTCGCCATGTGCCTTATCATAGACGACAAGGACGGCGAGGCGGAGAGGGAATGCAGGTCGGTGCTCGAAAAAAATCCCGACGACGTGCAGGCGTTGACCACACTTGCCGCCGTCTTAACCGAGAGCGGCAAGAGTGAGGAAGCCAATAAAATAACCAAAAAATTGCTCTCGCTCGACGTGAAAGGGCAGGACGATATATATAAAATTGCCACTGTGTGCTGCGAAAACGGCATGCACGCCCAAGCATATGAGCAGTTCTGCAAGATGGACAGCGACTTCGGCAATGACCTTACGATACTCTTCTTTAAAGCCGTGTCCGCCTTCAACTGCGGGATGTACGACGAGAGCTTTGCCGCCTTCGACAAACTGACTACTATCTATCCCGACGCGGTGACGGCGCGATATTACTATAACCTCGCGAGGGCTTTAAAAGAGCAGGGCGCGGACGACAAGTTGGGATATTTTTACAGACTCCCGCAGGAGATGAGACAGTCGTCATTAAAACTGCTTGCGGCATATGTCAGATTGCCGCACAAAAAGGCAGAGCTCTTCGCCCAAGAGGTGGATATATCCTCCCTCGTCAAGTGGTGTTTCGACGAAGCCGAGCCGTCGGGGGTGGGAGATCTTCAATATCTCGCCATGCACGCCGCAATCAAGGCGGAAATGAACGACTATCTGAGGGATTTGCTTTTAAACGCCTTCCTGCCCGAAAAATTCAAGCTCGAAACTCTCGAATTGCTCGCCGAGCGCGACGTCTATGACGACTTCGGCATAGTCGTCTGCAACGTGTTCAGGCGGGTGACGACGCGCAAACTCAAGATAGGCAGAATGAAGAAAAAGGCGTTCGTCAGCGCATATGCCCGCCTCGTTGCCCACTTTGCGGTGATTGAGGACGAGTACGGCGATAAGTTCGCCCGTTCCGCCGAGAAGCTATACAGAAAACTCCAAAAGGAAGAGAAGTTGGACGTGGCGGACGACATAGAGGCTTTGACCGCCGCCGTATTCTATGAATCAAAGGTGCGCGACGCCGGCGTCACGACAGAAAATATATGCAGCTTTTTCAACGTCTCGGAAGAGAGACTTGAAAGGGCGAGGGGAATGATATGAAAATTTACGATTTCGACGCGATGTTCGACGAAAAACTGAGCGACTACATTTCAAAAAATTCGGGCAAGTATAAGGAGAGCGAGTGGGAGGATATGATACCCAAGCTCTACAAAAAATTCGGCGATACGCCCATAAAATCGATAGGTAAATCGCCCAAACAATTTTATGCCGAAATGTCGGGCGACGACCTCGTGAGGTGCTTAAAAACGCATATATCCCGCAATATTTCGGTGCCCGAGTTCCTCTGCGACGAGATTGAAAAGAGGGATGTGTATGAATTTCTCGCTCCCCTTCTCGACGGCAGCGAGGGCGAGCGCGACTATGCCGTGAACCTTATAGGCGCAGACAGACGGGCGGCGAAAAAGTACCTTGAAATGCTGTTAGCAAGCGACGACGCCGACTTCAAAAATAAACTTTCCGACAACCTAAAAGAGCTTGCCGACGAGGTGGCGACTGAGGCTTTGCAGGCGTATAAAGAGGGCAAGGATAGTGAATATATGCTTGAAATTTTGTCACGGACGACGGCTCGCGACGATAAGATTTTCGAGGTGTTGTTGAACGAATTCCGCTCCGACGACGAAAATATACCCATGCATGCGAGCTATCTCGCGGCGTACGGCGACGAGCGCGCCCTTCCCTACCTTCTCGAGAGGATTGACGGCGAGGGGATAACCTATATAGAATATCAGGAATTGAAGTTTGCGATTGAAGCCCTCGGCGGCGAGTACGAAAAGGAGAGGGACTTTTCAAACGACGAATACTACAAGATGATCAAGGAGTCGTCTGCTTCTGCGGCAGATATATTCTCGCTCTTTTCGGACAAAAACTGAAGTATAATGCCCATAAATAAGGTCAATAACCTTGTCGGAGGTATTATATATGCAGGAACTTACTTCAAAGGAACTCGAACTCATCTCCGACGCGCTGACGGCGGAGGGACTTATCTGCAAGAAGGCGCGCGTCTACTCAAAGACGTTGACCGACGTCGATTTGGCGCAGTGCATGACCAAAATTGCGGACGAACACGAACAGCGTTACAATGCGCTTCTCAATCTTATAGGGGGTTGACGCTATGAAACTCACCAAGAGCGACACGACGCTGAACGAAAAGGACGCCCTTCAGGACATGCTTGAATCGGAAAAACAGCTGATGACCATCTACACGACGGCGATATTCGAGGGCAGCACAAAGGCGATAAGAAAGAGTTTTTCGGTTAATTTTACGGGCGTTGCCGACAACCAATACGACCTCTTCAACCAGATGTCGTCGCGCGGATATTACGAGCCCGCGCCCGCAAACAAGAACATGATCGACACCGCCAACCAAAACTACAAAAAGCAAAAAAGCGCACTGCGCGCCAACTGAAAAATCACAAAAATTCAGGGGCGGCGAGGGTTAAATTTTAACCCTCGCCGCCCCTTTAAAAATGCCGAAAATTTGCATATATATTGATATTTTTGCCCTATTTCATTCAGAAAATTTCAATCTCTTTCAAGCCGTCGTCCACCAGATAGCAAAGCTCCTCATGGGGCACGGTGTCGGCGGCGATTTTGGATACGTCGAGCTTTATGTACTTTATTATTGCGGTGGCGAGGGGCTGACCGTCGCGGTCGAGAATTTTCGCGTCGGCGGTGAGGAAGTTGCCCGTCTCCTTCTGTATTTCCGCCCTGCCCAAAAGTTCTACGCCGTAAGGCACGGGCTTTCTGAACTTCGTCTCAATCGACATGGTGACGCCGAAGGTCTTTTCACAGCCCTCCTTCGCCCAGAGAGCGCGCAGTCCCAATTCGTCGAGCATGGCGGTAATAAGCCCGCCGTGCACCCGCCCGGGGTAGCTCTGGTGCTGTTCGCGATAGCAAAAAAGGCTTGCAACGCTGTCGTCCTCCATGGAATAAAAGGGGGCGCGCAGCCCGTATTCGTTGTCCAATCCGCACATTATGCACATCTTGCTGTTGCGCTGTTTTTTAACTACGTTCATATGTTTTTCCTCGATTTGCACCCCTTTCTGGAGATTAAAATTATTGCGGCGACGCCCTAATAAAGGCGTCGCCGCATTTCTGGCGCGGATGGCGAGATTTGAACTCGCGCTACGGTTTCCCGTACTACTCCCTTAGCAGGGGAGCCCCTTGAGCCACTTGGGTACGTCCGCCCGTCAATTGTCAAGCTAACACAATATACCATAAATTTGCGCGTTTGTCAAAGCTTTTTTATATTTTCGCACACAAATTTCAATTCTTTACTTGCAATGGGCAAAAGTATATGATAAAATAAACGTCGAAAGAGGGAAAAAATATGAAGATTGTATTTTTCGGCGATTCCATAACAGACTGCGACCGCGACCGTTCGGACGAAAAGTCGCTCGGCAACGGCTATGTAAAGATACTTGCGGACAAGCTTCTGCCCATCTATCCGGATACGGACATAGAGCTTATCAATAAGGGCGTCACGGGGGACGAGGTGTGCGACCTATTATCCCGCGTTCAAAAGGACGTTATCGACCGCAAGCCCGACGCCGTCGTCATAATGATAGGCATCAACAACACCTTGCACAAGTTCAAGTACAACAAGGAACTCAACTTCGCGCAGCTCAGAAGCGACTTGACCCTTCTTCTGAAAAAACTGAAGGAGGCGGGGATTGTCATAATCTTCCTCGAACCCTTCCTTTTGCCCGCGCCCGATAAACTGAGGATGCGCAAGCTCTTCAACGACGAGCTCGCCGTCATAAACGACGTCGCCCTTCCCCTTTCGGACGAGTTTGTCGCCTTTGACGAGATGTTCAACGGGCTTACGGTCACCATTCCCTACACCGAGTACTCCCTCGACGGCGTTCACCCCACCCACCGCGGCTCCCGCCTCATTGCTGACACCGCGATAAAGGCGATACGCAAGCATCTGCTTTAAAAGGGCTAAATTTTTATACATTTATGCATAATTTTGCGCCTACGGTCGACGCCGCGGGCGCATTTTTCGTGTGTTTCCCGCCGAAAAGATAAGAAAATTTTCAGCCTTTCCGACCTGTTTTTGGGGTATATAGGGGCAAAAGCGCGGCATAAAAGGGATAAATATAACCCCGACTTATCGCTCCATAAAAAACAATAATATAAATTTAATTAAAAAGCGACCAAATCAGTTGAGTTTTTAGCCGTTCGGGTGTATAATGTGATAGTATTTCGTTCTGCGCGATTAATATCCGTCGTCGAGGCGGCGGTCGGCGCAGATAAAAAGGGGCTTTAAAAGCCAAACTAACATAGAGGAAAGTAAAGATGAAATTATTCAGAAAACTGATGCTCATAATTCTCGCGGCGGCATGCGTAGGCTGCGTAAGTTTCGCGGCGGCATGCGCCAAGGGCGACGACGACGGCACTTTCTATACGGTCGTATTCCAAAAGACCAACGGCGTGACGTACGTCCTTCCCGAGGGGCTTTCGAGCGGCATGCAGGTAAAGGAGGGAACGGAAATTTCCTTCTCCGTTCAGGTTGACTCTGCGGCGCAGGGCGAAGCCGAAGTATACGCCGCCGTCACCAAGACCGTGTTCAACGCGGAAGCCGAGGGCGGTGCGGAACAGGTTACGGAGGAGAACAAGCTCACCCCCGACGGCGGAAATTACACTTTCACCGTCGTCGGCAACACGAGGGTGCACGTCGACGGAATAAACGCCGTGGGCGACTACAATCTGATAACTTTCAAAAACAACGCGGGCGTCACCTTCACGAGCGACGTAAAGAGCGGAATGTATGTCAAGAGCGGCTACACCGTCTCATTCAAGATAACCGTAAACGAACACTACAAGGGCACGCCCTTGGTATATGCCAAGTCTCTCGACGGCACGGACACGCAGATTATCGCGGATGCGGAGGGCAACTACTCCTTTGAGATGACCTCGCCCACCGAAGTGCGCGTTGAGGGGCTTGTGAGGAGCAACAGGGTCACCTTCGACAAGCACGACGAGGAGGGCAACGAGGTAAGGGCTTGGCTCAGATACAGCTATGAGGGCGACAACGGCACTCAAAGCGGCAGTCTCGAAAGCGCGGACGGCGTACTCGTGGACACGGGCAAGACCTTCAGCTTCACCGTCGACGTCAGCGTATACTATAAGCAAGAGTACGACGTGGTTGCAAACACCGTCATAGTAAAGCCCGATTCAAACGGCGTATATAATTACAAGCTCGAATCGGACGGCGACGTCGTCATAAACGTGATGGGGCTCGAGCTCGACGACAGCTTTGTCACGAGGGCGGACGGCGGCAACGGCACGGCGGCAAATCCCTTCAAAATCGCACGTCCCATCGACCTCTATGAGATGGCGATGTTCATAAACGGCGGCTGGTATACGGACGGCACATTCTATGCGGGCTATTACAGCCTTGAAAACGATATCGACCTCGAGGGCGAACAGCTCTTCATAATAGGCGACAACGGCGCGGCGAACGGCACGGCTGTGTTCTGCGGCGACTTCAACGGCAACAATCACACGATAAAGAACTTCTATATCAGCGACACAATGATAGACCAAGAGCTGTATGTCCCCGTATTCATGCCCAATATCGGCATGTTCGGCTATGCAACGGCCACAACCACCCATCAGCCTTCGATATATAACCTCACCCTCGACGGCTTTGAAATCGACGTCGACGCGGGCGTAATAACCGAAGAAGAGGGCACAAATATCTTTGTCGGCGGAATAGTCGGCTGCGGAATAGGCGTGAATGTAGTGGGCTGCAATGTCAAAAACGCAGTAATGAACGTCATCGCGGACGACAACTATTATGCCTATGTCGGCGGTATAGTCGGCTTCCAGCAACCCGCGATAGGTACTTCGAGATTCTATTCGTCCGTCTCGTCCTGCACGGCGGACGTCGAGATAAACGCGCTTGCGGGCTCGGTATACGCCCTCGGCGGCATAACGGGCATGCTCGTCACCAATGAGTCGGATTGCAGCGCATACGTCCTCAACTGCGCGTCCTCGGGCTCACTTTCGGGCGCGATGCGCACGGGCGGCGTCGTCGGCTGTATGTCCGAATACACCGCGGTCATGAACAGCTATTCCATCTGCGACGTATCGGCTTATACTTCCCAGACCACGTCGAGCGTCACCAATCCCATCGCGGCTAATTCGTATGCGGGCGGCGTCGTCGGCTATGCGGGATTCAACTCGGTCGTATCGGGCTGTTTCTCAAAGCAGGATAATCTGCAGGCGACCGCAGCCGAGGGCACGTCTCACGCATATACGGACAAGGTGCTCGGCGGCACTCTTGAAGACGGCGAGCCCGATATCAACAGCTTCTCTGCGGTAATATATAACTGCCACCCCGTCGGCGACGAGTCCGTCACCCTTTCCAAAAGCTATATCCGCGACACGATGAAGTGGGGTTCACAGGACTGGTCGTTTACCGACGGCAGGGCTGTGCCCAACCTCGGCAGTACGGCTGCAGATACAGGTAAGGACTATACGATCACGTTAAATTACGGCACGCAGCGGGTGGGCTCTGCGTCCACAAAGGCGCTTGCCGTCAAGATAAGTGGCAACGCCCAATTGGGCGAAAAGATGGGCTACTATCCCCTGTCCTATTGGTACAACAATTTCTCAAGCGAAATTCCCGAGTTTATCGAGAGCGACGGACATATGCGGTCGTACGGCTACTTCTTCGACTCTGATTGCACAGAAAGAGTGCCCGCTATCTTCGTTCCCACCGACGATATAACTCTCTATGTCGGCTTTGCAAATTATGCTTCCGTGGCGGGCAAGTACTATCTCGCCGCAGACGGCAATTCGCCCGTCATCACGATAGAGCCCGACGGCACTTTCGAGTACCGCAACGGCGCGCTGACGGCGGCTTCAAACTATCTGTATAACGGCACATATATAACCCTCATCAACGCCTACCTCGGCGAGCTGTATGATTTCGACAGCGACCTTGAAAGAGAGCAGTATCTCTCGCAGATGTACACCTACAAGGCGGTTGTTGACAGTGCAAAGAATACCATAACCATCACGGGCGGATATGTCGAGGAAATGGACGTTCAATTGGTGGAGGGCGAAATTTCCGCTACCCCCACGGGCAACCATATCACCCTGTTCCCCGATGCGGCTCCCCTCAAGGGCATGAAGCTCAATTCCGCGTTCACATACGGCACGTATTACGGAAGCGACGTCGAGTACACTTTCAGACCCGACGGCACGGGCGTCCGCACAAGGACGGGTTCGGCTGCGGAGTTCACCTATACGGTCGACGATACTACGATAACCTTAAATTACGGCGGCAGCGAGTCCTATACCGGCACAGTCACAGATGGCGTTGTCAAGACTGTCGATAATGACGTTTCCGTCTCCGCATACGACAAGTTCATGGGCACTTGGGAGAAGTCGGCGACTTCGCATAAGGAGTTCACTTTCGACGGCAAGAACGGCTGGAAGTATGAGTACTTCGGCTATGAGGACGGAGAAAAGACTTCAATAGAGACAAAACAAGGCACATATACCATTCAAGGCGGCGAAATGACCCTTTCGGGCGACATTACCGCAACCGCACAGTTCAATGCCGACGGCTATCTCGAAATAACCCAAAACGGCTATACCGAAGTTTACTATAAGGACGGCAGCTATGTCGGCGATTGGTACTTCGGCAACGTCCGCAACAACTTCAATCTCTCCTTCCTCGGCATAACAAACGAGGGATACGGCGAGGTCAAAGTCGTCGCAACCGACGGCGCAGAGCGCACGTACGGCTATTCGGCTTCCCGTACTTCGGGCGCGAGCGCGAGCGACGTTATAACCATATACAACAGCTACAATATCTATGCCGTGCTCACATTCAACGCCGCAGACAGCACGTTGAGGGGCACGATTGACGGCGTTTCGGCGCGGTTCACCTTGACCGACGAGTTCAAGGGCGTTTGGATAAGCAATGAAGATAATATGGAGACTTTGAACTTCGACGGCAACGGGCTGTATAACCTCAACGGCGACTCCTCGACGGGCGCGATAGCCGTCAAGGGCTATGTGAGGATAACTTCGGGCGCGACGACGAGCACATATTCCTACCTTCTCGAAAAGGCGACGATGAAGGGCTCTTTCTCCATCGGCTCGACAAAGTATACCATTGAATATCTCGAAAGCGAGGGCAAAGTCAAGATAACGCCTCCCTCGGGCAGCGGCGAAGAGTTTGAAATCTTCCGTCTCGACATATGGGCAAACCGTACCCTTGTCGACGGCGACGGCACCAAGTACACCTTCGACGGCAAGGGCAGCCTTGATAAAGGCGGCACCATGACCGCGAAAGAGGTTGGCGAATCCATCGGCGACCAATACACATATAAAATCGAGGGCGAAACCATAAACATTGAAAGCCAGACGGCGGGCAGCGGAACAATTACCGTCGATGGCAATAGTTGGAAACTCTCGATAGGCACGACAAATGAGACGCTCACGCTGTACACGCCTTTCACGGGCGATTGGCACGTCGGCGGGCACCCCTCGGGCAGCCTTACCGTCGGCACGATAGGCAAAGACCTCACGGCAACGGGCTCCTTCTATGACGATAGTGAAGTCACCTTCACCTATTCTGAGGAAGAGGAGTATCTGACATTTGAATACGACGGCACGACCCTCGCGTCGACATACGGCGGAAAGACGGTATATCTCAAAGCCGTAGAGGGCGAGGGCGGCTATGAATTGCGGCTTGGAACTACCCCCGAAAACTGCAACGTCATCTGCGTTGACGAGGCGGACAGCTTGAGCGGCAGACAGTTTAAGGACAGCGGCAACAATACCCTCGTATTCGACGGCGCAGGCACGACGACTTTGGGCAGCGGCATCGCAATTGTCACCACCCCGTCGGGTCAGACGGCGGCTATATACGCATACGTAATGGACGATTTCGGGCATGCCTATATAAACGGCGACACGCCCATGATATTCGCCCCTTGCGAAGCGACCGAAAGCGACGCATATACCGAGGGTGGAGAGAGCTTCCGCTTCGTCATTCCCGACTCCGTATACGGTTACAGAATAAAGGACGTTGAAGACAGCGAGACGACTTATACTTTCGACGGTCTCGGCAACGTCACCCAAAGCGACGGCGTTGACGACACAGTATATAAATATGTAATAGAGAGCGTTGACACCGTTGCGCACACCATAAGGCTCACCTTCACGGCAGACGGCGGCGCGATATACACCGCGGTCATCAACTATGCTTCCTCGAACAGAGATAATTGGACGCTCACCCTGACCCAACAGGCATAACCCAAGAGGTAAATATGAAAGGCAAAATAAGAAAGATAACTTTAGCCGCGCTGTCCCTCACAATGGCGGCAACTATATCGGCGAGCTCCGTCATTGCGTTCGCCAGCGATCCGTCGAGGAAAATTGCGGCGGACAGCATGTCTGTGCAACAGGTGAAAACCGAGGAATTGACGGGCAAAGTCGATATGTCCGAACTTGCAAGGAGCAACTTCACCGATAAGGTGGAGGACACGGGCGAGCAAGCGACGGCAAAGTCGATAAATTCTACCGAGACTTTAATCGTCAGTCTCGATACTCCCTCGATAACCGACAGGACGGGCGGCGACGCCGATATTTCCGAATACCTCAACACGACGGAAGGGAGAAGAGCGGCGGAAGAGATTGCAAAGTCTCAGAACGACTTTTTGGCGGCGCTCTCGGGCACGGGCGTCAGCTATAAGCTGGTTGCAAGATATTCAAAGGTATTGAACGGCGTGGCGATAGAGGTAAACACCGCCCACGCAACCAAAATTCAGCGTCTTTCGGGCGTCTCGATGACGGGGCTTTCGCGTACGTATGCGGCGTTGGACGCGCAGAACGTCCAGACCAACCCCAGCAACGTATACGGCACGGGTATTTACGATTCTTCGGAATATGATTACGACGGCAGCGGCGTAACCGTGGCTATCCTCGATACGGGTCTCGACTACACGCACGAAGCCTTTCAGACCATGCCCGAAACGGAAAATCCCAACTTTACGAGGGATAAGATAGCCCAAGCCGTCGAAAAGACGGGAAACGAAGCCCTCTCATCTAAAAATCTCACCGCGCAGAGGGGCGGAAATTTAACCGTTGACGACGTATATATCAACGCAAAGGTGCCCTTCGCATACGACTATGCCGACAAGGACGCCGACGTCTATCCCTCATATTCCCAGCACGGCACGCACGTCGCGGGCATTGTCGCGGGGCAGGCGGATACCTATATAGATAAAGACGGGCACGTCGTCGGGCAGAAGGACGACGATGTCAACGATTTCCTCGGCGTCGCGCCCAACGCACAGCTTGTAATATGCAAGGTGTTCACCGACGACCTTGAAAGCAAGGATTTGGGCGGCGCGACGAGCGAAGATATAATCGCCGCCCTCGACGACTGCGTGACCCTCGGCGTGGATATCATAAACATGAGTCTCGGCACGGCTTGCGGCTTCTCAATGACGAGCAATATCCCCAACGACAGCGAGGGAGAACAGCTCAACAGGGTGTATAATTCCATAAAGAATCAGGGCATAAGCCTTATCACTGCGGCGGGCAACGAGTACAGCTCGGGCTATGGCAGCGATTACGGCACCAACCTCATAAGCAATCCCGACTCGGGCACCGTCGGCTCGCCCTCTACTTTCGCGGGCGCAATTTCGGTCGCTTCGGTAAACGGGCAGACCGCGCCCTACATGGTCTCCAATCCCACCGAAAACGGCGGCGCGGCAATCTACTTCAACGAAGCCAACGACGCCAACTCCGTTCCTTACGACTTTGCCGAGGAACTCATGGGCGCGGGGGTAACGCAGGGTAAATTCAAGTACTATGTCATTCCGGGCACAGGTCAGGCGGGCGACTATTCTTCGTTCAGAAGCCAGCTGACCCCCGTATCCGAGGGCGGAACGAAGGCAGACGGAGAAAAGGTTCTCGTCGTCGTCCGCCGCGGCAATATCGACTTCAAGACGAAGGTCGAAACGGCTTGCAGAATGGGCGCGGACGGCATAATAATATACAACAACGTCCCCGGCACAATCAGAATGACCCTCGGCGATATAGCCGAAGAGGACAGAATACCCGCCGTCTCGGTGGACATGAGCGCGGGCACGAGCCTGACTTACGACCCCCAGAACCCTTCGAGATTGAGAAGGGAGGGCGAGATAGAGATAAATACAAGCTATCAGGCGGGTCCTTTCATGAACGATTACTCGTCATGGGGCGCAACGCCCGACCTCAAATTGAAGCCCGACGTCACCTCTCACGGCGGCGAGATAACTTCGACCGTCGCGGGCGGCTATGAGGAGATGAGCGGCACGTCCATGGCGACCCCCAACCTCGCGGGCTTTATGGCGCTCGTCAAGGACTATCTGAGGGAGAAGAACGGCGCGATGAACGCGAGCGAGCTCACCCGTCTCACCAATCAGATAGTCATGAGTTCGGCGACCCTCCTTTTCGACGAGGACAAACTTCCCTATTCGCCCAGAAAACAGGGCTCGGGGCTTGCCACGCTTGAAAACGTGTTCACCACCAAGGCATATCTTTGGACGGACGGCGAGAAAGCCGCAGAGGACAACAGACCCAAAGTGGAATTATACGAGGACGAGGAGAAGAAGGGAGAGTATGAGTTCTCTTTCAAACTCACCAACACCGACTCTCAGCCCCTCACATTCACCATAATTCCCCGATTTATGACAGAGACGATAGCGGCGGGCGGCATTGCCGTCGCTGAAGCGGCATATATGCTCGACGACAATCCCGCACGGCTCACCGTCGCGGGACAGCCAAGCGACGGCAACGTCACCGTAGAGGGCAACGGCACGGTGGAAATAGGCGTGAAGCTCACCCTATCCCCCGCCGAAAAGGAATATCTGAATAAATTCCCCAACGGCATGTATGTCGAGGGCTTCATCTCGCTTGACAGCAAGACGGACGGTCAGTGCGACCTCAACCTTCCCTTCATGGGCTTCTATGGCGATTGGGAGTCTGCGCCCATGCTCGACTATGACGCATACGAGATAGCCGAGATTGAAAAGGACACCTCCTTAAAGGACGACGAAAAGCCGAGCGAGTGCGTCTTTGCAACCCAGCTCTATTCCACATATTATAATGAGAAATACGCCGTTCCCATGGGCGGATATGCCTATGTACAGGACGAGGACGCCGATCAGATATACGTAGAGGAGGACCACTGCGCCGTCTCCCGCTTCAACGAATACAACGGACCCACCGCCACCGACAGCTACATGACGTCGACGGGCATCCGCTCTCTCTATGCGGGACTTTTGAGGAACGCAGAGCTCGTCACGTACGATTTATACAACGCCGACACGGGCGAACTTGTCACGCAGGGCGAAAAGTACCGCGTGGGCAAGGCATATGCGGGCGGCGGCAGTTCGCGCCCCGCGCTCGTCGACTTAAAGCTCTCCACCGAGGACTTGGGGCTTGTCAACAACGGCAAGTACAGAATTGAATTCAAATTCTATATGTACGCCAAGGACAAAAACGACCCCGAAAAGCAAAATACCGAAAACACCTTTGCTTCAAATTTCTATGTGGACTATGACGCACCCATGCTCGAGGGCGCGAAGATAAGATTTTATAACTACACGCAGGACAACAGGGTAAAGCAGAGAATTTACCTTGACCTCGACATATACGACAACCACTATCCCCAGTCCGTATTGTTGGGTTACGACCCCGAGAGGAAGAGTTCGGGTCAGGCGGAAGAGATAAAGATGGCGACGGAGTACGTCACCCCCGTCTACAACGCCAAGAGAAACGGCACGACTTCCGTCTCCATTGAGATAACCGACATTTACGACGAGTGGAAGGATAACCTCTATGTCCAGATTGACGACTATGCCTTGAACCATAGGGTGTACGGCATAACTTCTACCGAGGCAAAAACCCTCAATCAGGACGGCGCGATATCCTTTGCCGACGACAGAATTACACAGGACAATAGTGGCAATTATAATCTCGATCTGAGCCTTAACGAGGCGTACAGAATCAACCTCGACTGCGGAAATTCAAACCCCGCAAACTATGAGTGGAATTCCACGAGAAACGACATTGTCAAGATTAAGGACGGCGAGATATTCGCCGCAAAGACGGGCAAATCTATAATCACCATACGCGGCGGAAGCGGCACGAGGGCGTTACGGCTCAACGTCAACGTCTCGGGCGACAATCCCAAGCCCCTTTCGCTGTATTCGCTTTCGTTCACGCCCATCGAAGACAATCACGAGAGTCTGCACGTCGCGGCGGGCACCGTATCCGTCAACGCGGGCAGAACATTTGACATTAAGGTCGTTCCCGACCCTTGGTACTTCCCCCTCGAAGATTACGACTTCAATTGGACGTGTTCGAGTGATAAGGCTAAGGTCGTCGCCGACGCAACCGACCATACGAAGGCTACCGTCACCACGGGCAACACGCGCGGCAGGTCTATTCTGAACGCTGCCATGGTCGATAAGACGACGGGCAACGCCACCAGCTATTCGGCTACCGTCATTTTGAGCGTACAGGACCCCTATGTCATATCGAGTATGACGCTGTCGCGCTATTACGGCAGCGAGCCCAACGTCGTCCTTCCCGACGATAAAAATATAATGACAATCGGAGAGGAGGCGTTCAAGGACAACACGACGATGGAGAGCATCGTCATTCCCAAGACGGTCACCGATATAAACGAGCGCGCCTTTTTGAACTGCACCGCGCTTAAATATGTTTACTTCATCAAGGAGACGGATGACGGCGACCAACCCGAGGACGACCTCGCCGCACTCAATATAATATATGCCACGGCGTTCCAGGGCTGTACAAGCCTTGAAAGGTTGGATTTGACCAACGTCAAAGTTATAACCGTCGGCGCGCGCGCCTTTGCCGACTGCGAAAATCTTAAAAAGATTGTGCACATGGAGAAGATAGGCATTGCCGACGAATACGCCTTTGCGGGTTGCACTAAGCTCGAAAGCATAGATATTTCGGGTCTGCACACCGCCGCGCCCAACGTGTTTATGGACTGCACCGCTCTCAATTCGGTTACTACCGATAAGTTCACCATGATAAGCGAGGGCATGTTCTATGGCTGCACCAATCTTGAAGAAATTGAAATAAACAACGCGCGCGTTTCGGGCAACAGAGCTTCATACGCAACCTATTACGGCATGGATGCCGATGGAAATCAGACTTTTGAAACAGCAGTTTACGGCGGCGGCGCATTCCAGAACTGCACAAAGCTCACAACTGTGACCTTCGGCGGCACGTCTGCGGCGGCGGGCACTGTCTACAGAATCGACCCCTATGCATTTATGGGTTGCACTCAACTTCAGACCGTAAACTTCAATAATAATCAAGTATCATATATCGGCGATTACGCCTTTTCGGGTTGTACCAATCTTTCGACCTTTACAATGCCCGCGGGCAATCCCGTGCTCGGCAACGATGTATTTTTGGGTTCGAATACTACTATAACTTGGGGCGGCGACTATGTAACCGAAAGTCAAGCCGTTTACAGCGGCAAGACGCTCGTCAAGGCTCCGTCAACCATAAGCGAAACCTTTACCCCCAAGAGCGGCACCGAAGAGATAGGACCTTACGCCTTCTCGGGCACGACTTTCTCGGGCGGCGCGTCAATCAACTTGACGGGCATAACACATTTGGGCGAGGGCGCGTTCTATGGCGTAAAGGGGCTTGCAACAGTCACATTGCCCGAGACTTTGACGGAAATTTCCGACTATGCCTTTGCGGAAAGCTCTTTGACCTCGATAACCATTCCCGCCAATATCGAAAGGATAGGCGCAAACGCGTTCGAGGGAGCCGAAAACCTTGCAACAATCAGCTTTAGCGGCTCGTCGCAGCTCAAGGAAATAGGCTCATACGCCTTCTCGGGCACGGCGATAACTCAGATAGAACTTCCCGACGGCGCGGCAACCATGGGCTCGCGGGTGTTCGGCGACTGCACGCACCTCACCACGGTGACCCTGCCTTCTGTTACTTCGCTCGGCGGCTATACCTTTGTCGGGTGCACCGCCCTTCAAACGGTAACTTTCGGCAACAGCGCCACGGCTTCGGGCGACTACACATTCTTCCCGGGCTATGACTTGACGGGAATGTTGACGAACAACCTCACGAGCGTTACCCTTTCCGATACCATGACCGCGATAGGCGACAGCACATTCTTGGGCTGCTCTGACCTTGTATCGATAGACCTTAAAAACGTCAAGTCGGTCGGAACCTCGGCTTTCCATGACTGTACAAGTCTTGCAACTGTCACGGGGCTCGATAAATTGACGGATATCGGCAATTATGCCTTCCTGAATACGGCGATAACGGCTATAAACATTCCCGCCGCGGTCACGATAGGCAATAACGCCTTCTCCAAGGACAGAGTTGGTAGCGTATTATCAACTTCGCTTACCCTCGGCGCGGCAGAGAAGATAGGCACGTATGCCTTTGCGGGCAACAATCTCACCTCAGTTTCCCTGCCCGCAACCTTAAAGGATATCGGCGCGGGAGTATTCCTCAATAATACAAATCTTGCAACCATAACGGTCAATGAGGGCAACCAAACGCTGTTTGCCGACAGCAACGTGCTCTATCGCAAGATAGTGAACTTCTCCACGGGCGAAACGACGTACGAACTCTGCTGTTACCCCGCGGGCAAGCGCACGGCGACATATAAGGTACTCGACGAAACTTCGTCCATTCAGGCGTTTGCCATGGCATATCTTCCCGCAGCGGCTCTCCGCACGGTGGATTTGCCCTACAGTCTCAAGACGATAGGCGACGGCGCATTCTATAAAAGCAATATCACAAGGTATAACTTCTACAGTATCGCCGCGCCCACGCTTATAACAGAGTATCGCAACCTTGCAACCGTCGTGAGCAATCCCGACTTCGAGCAGTTCCGTTCGCTCTATTACAGGAACTTCAACAATGACTTTATATGGTATTCGCCCGTTTTGACAAGCCCGCAGTCGAGTACTGTGACTATCGGCTATCCCGAAAACGGCACGGGTTATGATAACTATGTATTCAGCCGCTACTTCGGCACAAAGGTAAGTTTGGGCGTATGTTGTGCGGACGATACCCGCAACCTCATCAAAGCAATAGACGGCTTTATGAGTATTGACGATATCAAAAATTGGAACTCGGCGGAAGTAACCGACGCAAACAAAGCGGCTGTCATGGAGTTCTCGGAAAGGGTTAAGGACGCACACCGCCTGTTGAACAATATCTTAAACGACGAAAAACAGCTTGCCTTCCTCAACGATGGTCAGAACAGGGAGCAAAAGCTCTATGACATCGAGGCGGCGTTGAAGCCCGTCAAGAGCCGTTTCGGAATCCCCGTTTCCATTCAGCTGTTGAGCGTGGACGAGTCCTCGACCCATAAGACGGAGTATAAGGTAGGCGAAAAGTTCGTCCTCGACGGTCTTGTCATCGCCGTGACGTACGACGACTACTCAATAGAACTCGTGTCCGATACTTCGCTCATGTCGGTAGCTTCGGGCTATGACGGCGCGCTCACAACCGATTTCACCTATGTAAGGGTCAATTACGGCGGAGATTCGGTGTATGTTCCCATAACCATAGTGGAGGGAACGGTTGACGAAGGCGGAAACGGCGAGGGCGAAGGGGACAACAACCCCTCTTCCGACGGCAAACAGGGCAATATGTTGGGACTGTGGATAGGTCTCGGCGTGGGTATACCCGTAGCTTTAATTGCGGCGGCGGTTGTCGCGATATTGATTATCCGCAGCAAGAAGAACAAGGTCAATTCGGGTTCTGACGATAGCGAAGTAAACGTTGAAAATACTGTCTCCGACGATAGCGATACGAACGCCGAAAATACAGCTTCGGAAGATAGCGAAATGAACGCCGAAGACACGACTTCGGACGACGGCAATGCGGACGCCGAAAATGAAGAGTCACAAAAGGGGAATGATACAGTTGAAAAGGATTAAAATTATCTTGATTTTGGCGTGCGTCTCTCTGACTGCGTTTGCCGCTGCCCTGATATGCGCATGCAGTATAGGCGAACCCTCGGCAAATACCGAAGGGCTCGACGCCTATGTCACATATTATTCCAACGGCGGCGAATTGCAGCAGGGCAACCCCATGATGTATCAGACGTTGCGGTTTGCGGACGGCGCGCCCATTCTCGATATCGGCACGGATACGGTAAAGGATATCACCTTTGCGCTCTCCAAAAGCAATTATGAATTCGGCGGCTGGGCATATGCCGAGCTCGACGAGGGCGGCAAGCCCATTCTCACCGACGCGCAAGGTCAAAAACTGACCGTAAGGGATTCGGGCAGTCCCGATATGTTGGACAGCAACGGCAGGGAGATAAACGAGCAGGAAAAGGTGTTCTCGGCGCAAGTCAAAATGGAGAACGGCTCGCCCGTGCTCGCCTTCAAGGACGGCGCACATCCCAAGGCGGATAAGGATAATCACATCTATCTTGCAGCCTATTGGGTGCCTTCGGTAAAGATAAACTATGTCGTCGCCGCAGACGACGCGATAACCTTCGCGCCCGCTGATGGGGGAGACAAGCTCACCTTCCAACCCGACGACGTGTTTGCAAACGACAACTTCGGCTCCTTCAACGAGTTTACGTTAAAGCCCGACGAAATGCCCCTCGACGGCTATTCGCCCGAAGGTTATTCCTTTATAAATCTCTATCTCGATAAGAATTGCACAAATCCCGTGCCCGACGGCTACAAGGTGGCAAAGCCCCAACCCGACGAGACGGGCAAAGCCGAAAGCGTAACCATATACGCCCGCTTTAAGGAGGGCGAGTGGACGCCCTTAAGGGACGCCGACGACGTGAGGAGCATGCTCGGCAAGTCCAACAATTCGGACAGCTACATTCTCGTCTATGATATAGATATGCAGGGCGCAAGCGCGATAAGGCGCAACGAGAGGGTGCGGTCCTCGTTCACGCTCGAGGGCGAAAATCACACCATAAAGGGTCTTAACTTTGCATCCACCCCCGGCGCAGGACTCAGCATTTCTATGTTCGGCGATATCGCGGCGACTACAAAAATTAAGGACGTGACGTTTGAGGATATCACCTTCACGCTCTCGGCAAGCAGGGGCAGCTGTTCGTTCTATCTGCTGTTCAGCACGTTTGCAGAGGGCGCGACAATCGAGAACGTAAAGGTGGACGGAGTTGAAGCGACCGTAACTCTCACGGGCTCGGGCGCAATCGGCAATATGCAGTTGGGCTACAAGAGTAATTGGCTTTACGGCGGCTCTTCAACCGACGCAGAGTTTGAAGCGGCTCACGGCGATATAGTCGTCAACGAGAACGTGACAATAAATAATTAAAAAAAATCAGTAAATATACTTTTCAAAAGTTTTCAGGAGGACAACTATGAAAAAATTCACCAAAGCGCTGCTGTGCGCACTGACGGGATTGACGATGGTCTTTGCCGCGGCTTGCGGTCCCAAGGAGACCCCGCCCGACCCCAACGACAATTCCAACAGAGTGGTAAGCGACCCCGAGACGAGACCGCTGTCAATGTCGATAAGCGCATTCGACGGCAACTTCAATCCCTTCTTTTCCACCTCATTGAGCGACGCGCAGATTATCAGCCAGACGCAGGCGCAGCTCATAAGCGCGGATAAGGACGGCAACCCCGTCGCGGGCGAAGATTGGCCCACCGTCGCGCAGGACTTCAAAATCACCTATAAGAACAGCGCGGGCACGGTGGTCAGCAACGGCACGCAGGACGGAACGACGGAGTATGAGTTCCTCATAAAGGACGGAATGAAGTTCTCCGACGGCACCGCCCTCACCATAAAGGACGTCCTCTTTAACTTCTACGTCTATCTCGACCCCGTATATACGGGTTCGAATACCATGTATTCCATAAATATCAAGGGACTTTCGGCATATCGCGCCAACGACTCCACCAAGCAGGACGGCACGGGCAGCGACAATTCGGCATACTATGCCGCGGCTCAGGCGAGGTTGGATAACCTTGTAAGTTGGTCAAACGGCGACATAACCACTCTCACCGATGAAATGAAGAACGACCGCGACAGGATATACGCCCTGTTTAAGGAAGAGCTCGAAAGCGACTGGAACTCCAACGAGTCGAGCTGGAGCACCACCTATAAGGATGAATATGCCTTTACCGCCGCTTGGCAGGCTTATCTGTTGCTCGAAGGTGTAGTTTACGACCAGCAAAAGCAGGAATCCAACGGCACTTACAGCGATATTAAGGATGCAAACGGCAAAAAACTCACCACCCTCAACGAGTGGGCAACCGACGCTCACGGCGGCACTCCCGGCACGATTGGGGCGCAGGATATAATTGACGATATCGACGCATTGACCACTCCCGAAAAGATTCAGGCTAAAATGGCGGAGCTCGGCGAGGGCGCTACAGAAGATTACGCAGAACTGCAGATTACAAAGGAATATTGCGTAAACAGGGTCTATGAAAACTATGCAAACCAATCGGGCATATTGACCATAATCGGCGGCTATGTAACTGGTTCGACGGCTCTCAACGAGTTTATGGCGGAGGAGCGCGCAAAGGCAATCGCAAATTCCTCGCACCCCGTCGACAGCATTAGCGGCATAACCACTTCAAAGACTTCAAACTTCAACGGCAAGGAGCTCGGCAAGGAGCAGGACGTGTTGAAGGTGGTCGTAAACGGCGTCGACCCCGCCGCAATCTGGCAGTTCGGCGTGTCCATCGCCCCCATGAGTTACTATTCCTCCAAAAACTATAACGGCGTAAACTATATAGATACTTTCGACGGCGTCACCAAATTCGGCATAAAGGCGCGCGACCCCAAGTTCTTCAGCGACGTGTTGCGGTCTACCGATAAAAACGGTCTGCCCATGGGCGCAGGCCCCTACATGGCGTCCTCTATAAGGGGCGGCGCGGCGCAGTCGGACAACGACTTCGAGAGAAACAACATTATCTATTACGAGCGCAACCCCTATTTCGAGACGATGGGCGCGCAGATTGACAACGCAAAGATAAAATATCTGAGATATCAGGTCATCGACGAGGACAAGATAATCTCCTCTATTGCCGACGACAACGGCGTCGATTACGGCGAACCCAACGCGACGAGCACCAACCTAACCACGGTCGGCGGCAATCCCATTCTCGCGCACGTTGACTACAACACCAACGGCTACGGCTATATAGGCATCAACCCCAAGTACGTGCCCGATATCGAGGTGAGAAGGGCAATAATGATGTCCATGGACACAGCTTCCATAAAGAGGAACTATTACGGCGACCTTGCGACAACCATTTATAGACCCATGTCCCTCACTTCGTGGGCATATCCCACGGGCACCAATTCCCTTCCCGACGAATTGAAGTTCCAGACCAACGCAAACACTATAAAGAAAGTGATTACGGATGCGGGCTATACCGACAGGGGCGACGGCGTATATAAAAAGGGAGATCACGCCCTTGTGTACACCTTCACCATAGCGGGCGCAAGTCAGGATCACCCCGCATATCAGCTGTTCATGGATTCGGCGAAGACCCTCAACAAGATAGGCTTCAAAATCACCGTCCTGAACGACCCTCAAGCCCTCAAAAAGATGGCGGGCGGCGAGCTCGCTGTATGGGCGGCGGCGTGGTCCTCGGGCATTGACCCCGATATGTATCAGGTCTACCATAAGGACAGCACGGCAACCAGCGTCCTGAACTGGGGCTATCCCACGATATTGAACGGCGCGGACGGCGACGGATACGAGGAAGAGCGCGAAATCATAACAGATTTAAGTACTTTAATCGAAAATGCGAGGAAGACGACTTCCCAGCCCGAGCGCGCAAGCATTTATGAAGATTGCCTTGACCTCATTATGGACCTTGCGGTTGAACTTCCCACCTATCAGCGTCACGACCTCTGCGTGTACAGGGGCGACATAATCGATACATCGACCCTCAACCCCGAACCAAACGACAAGCTCGGACTTATTTCCGAGATTTGGAAGGTCAACTACTATTTGGCGTAAAATAAAACCGAGAAGTTAAATTATGGTAAAGTATATAGTAAAACGACTGCTCTTGTCAGTGTTCATAATGTTCGGCGTGTCCTTTATAATTTACTTTATTATAAGGCTCATGCCCATGGACTATATCGACACGGCATTTGCGCCGCAGTTGAATAACGGAACGCTCAAGCCCGAAGATTTGCAGAGAATCAAGGAACAGTACGGCTTGGCGGACAGCAGCTTTTTAGGCATAATAAACGGCTATTTCGGCTGGCTGGGCAACTTCCTCCGCGGGGATATGGGCATATCGTTCAAGTACGGCGACAAGGTGGAGGATATAATCCTCGAAAATATAGGTATATCTTTCGGCATATCCTTTGTCTCGCTCATCTTCGAACTGATAATCGCCATTCCCCTCGGCGTAAAGTGCGCCGTAAACCAATACGGCAAGCTCGACTACACCGCGACGGTAGTCTGCATGACCTTGACGGCGTTTCCCACGTTCTTCCTCGGCAACCTCTTTATAAAGTGGTTTGCGGAAGATTTGGGTTGGTTCCCCGTCTATGGCTTGCAGTCGCCCAATATGCCCGTCACCGCTTCGGGATTTCAGATTTTCGGCGATATGCTCTGGCACCTCGTCCTGCCGATGATTGTGCTCGTCATGCTCAACGTCGGCTCGTACATGAGATATCAGCGCACCAACACTCTCGAGGTGCTGTCCGCCGACTATATCCGCACGGCTCGCGCCAAAGGTCTTTCGGAGGGCAAAGTCGTGTATAAGCACGTCTTCCGCAACACCATGATACCCCTTGTAACGGTCATGGCTTCGACCCTTCCCATGCTCTTCGGCGGCGCGATGATAACCGAAACGGTCTTCGGAATTCCGGGAATAGGCAAGATAACGTACGACGCATTGAGCGTCGGCGACATACCCCTTGCAATGGGCTATAATATGTTCATTGCCATACTTACGGTCATTGGCATACTGCTCTCTGATATTATGTACGCCGTCGTCGACCCTCGGGTCAAGCTCGGCAAATGAGGAAAGGCATGGAAGAAAAAGAGAACATTGCCGTTACCCCCGACAGCGTTTTATCGCCCGTTGACGGCGAGAAAACGCCCGTTGACGGCGCATTATCGCCCGAAACAGAGCAGTCGGCAAACGGCGGCAAGCAAAACTTCAACGACAATCTCCACGGCGAAAACTTAACCGAAAGGGCTAAGGCTCTGTCGCCCGCGGCTACCGTTGCAAAGCGGTTTTTCCGCTCAAAACTGTCGGTTATCGGGCTTGTAACGCTCATTCTGCTGTTTTTATTCGCGTTTATAGGACCGCTGTTTTCGCCTTGGGGCGAGACGGAAGTGGATAAAAATCCCGAAAATATCGCCGTCGTGTACGACATGCGCGCCTTCACCTATACGGTGGACGGGCAGACGTACAGCAGCGTTTCCGAGACGGAACGCTTCCCCGACACCAACATTTTGGGCGGCATTTCGGGCGAGCACTGGATGGGCACCGATAATTCGGGCTACGATATCTTCACAAGGCTCATGTACGGCGGAAGAGTTTCGCTTACCATAGGCTTCGTCGTCGTCTTTTTGGAGACGCTTATCGGCGTCGTATTGGGCGGCATCGCGGGCTATTTCGGCAAGTGGGTTGACGGCGTGATAATGCGAATAGTCGATCTGTTGAGCTGTATTCCGACAATCCCCCTGATGCTCATATTGGGCGCAGCCCTCGACGGATTGGGCATGGGCAACTCGATAATGAAATTATATATCATAATGGCGGTGCTATGTCTTATCGGCTGGGTGGGCACGGCGCGGCTTGTCCGAGGGCAAATTCTGTCCTTGCGCGAGCAGGAGTTCATGCTTGCCGCCAAGTGTTCGGGGCTCTCCACGGGCAAAAAGATATTCAAGCACCTTCTGCCCAACGTCATTCCCCAGCTCATCGTCTCGATGACTTTGGGGCTTGGCAGCGTTATACTTATGGAAGCGACTTTGGGCTTCCTCGGCATAGGCGCGCCCCTCTCGACTGCAACTTGGGGCAATATGATAAACTGCTCGTCGCAGTCGCGGTTCAGACAGTACTATCCCAATATGTGGATAGGTTCGGGCATATGCATAACCCTTGCAATACTTGCGTTTAACTTCGTGGGCGACGGTCTGCGCGATGCGTTCGACCCCAAGATGAAGAGGTAAATAATGTCTGATAACAGGTCACAGGAAAGAAAAAAACATTATATATCCCATAAGGAATCGCGCGAGATAGCCAAGGAAAATTCCCAAAAGATTCGCTACTTCGAAAAGCGCAAAAAGCGCCGCGTGAAGCCCGAGGAATACGTCACCGAGATGAAGGACGATAAAAATCTCGTCGAATTCGACGATTTACACACCTTTTTCTTCTCGGACGCGGGCACCGTCAAGGCGGTAAACGGCGTAACCTTTTCGGTCCCTGCGGGTTCCACGGTGGGCGTCGTCGGCGAGAGCGGCTGCGGCAAGAGCGTCACTTCTCTCTCCTTAATGCAGCTCGTGCAGGCGCCCAGCGGTCAGATAGTGAGCGGTTCCATTCGCTTCCGCGCCGATATGTTCAAACTCGACTCGCGCGGGAGAAAGATTCCCGTCTATGAGAGCGAGGTGGACGAAAACGGCGTTGAGAAGTTTAAGCTCGACGCGCGCGGGAGAAAGATAATAAAGAAAAACGAACTCGGCGGCAACACCTATGAGATGGTGACCGAGGTCGTCGATATTGCAAAGATGCCCACGGAAGCAATGCGCACAATCCGCGGCAGAGAGATCTCGATGATCTTTCAGGAGCCGATGACGTCGTTAAATCCCGTGTTCACGATAGGCAACCAACTCGACGAGGTGGGAAAGTTGCACATTCAGGGCATATCCAAGGCGAGGGTAAAGGAGCGCAGCATAGAGATGTTGAAGCTCGTCGGCATTGCCGACCCTGAGGGAGTGTACAAAAAGTACCCGCACGAGCTGTCGGGCGGCATGCGGCAGAGGGTGATGATAGCGATAGCGCTCCTCTGCAACCCCAAGCTCATCGTCGCGGACGAGCCCACAACCGCCCTCGACGTCACCATTCAGGCGCAGATTCTCGACCTTTTGAGAGAAATAAAGGGCAAGATAAACGGCAGTATTATGCTCATAACCCACGACTTGGGCGTCGTCGCTGAAATGGCGGATTACGTCGTCGTAATGTACGCGGGCAAAGTAATCGAAATGGGAACGGCGGAGGACATATTCGACCGCCCTCTTCACCCCTACACGATAGGCTTGCAGAAGAGCAAGCCCACGGTGGACCAGACCGCCGATTCCCTCTATTGTATTCCGGGCTTCGTCCCCAATCCCATAAATATGCCAAACTACTGCTATTTCCGCGACAGGTGCGAGAGGTGCAAAGCGGAGTGCTCGGGCGACTATCCCGAATTTATTCAGGTGACGCCCACGCACAAGGTCGCATGCTATCTCTATAAGGACGGCGAAAGTGCAAAGGAGGAGAAAAATGGCTGATTTGACCCAAAATGAAGTTCAGACGCCCCCCGATGCATATCTGAAAGTGGAAAATCTCTGCAAGCACTTCGTCGTCGGCAAGGACTTTTTCGGTCGCCCCAACGCATGGCTCAAAGCGGTGGATAACGTCTCCTTTTCGGTGCAGAAGGGCAAGACCCTCGGCATAGTCGGCGAAAGCGGCTGCGGCAAGACAACCATGGGCAGAACAATACTTCGCCTGTACGACGTAACTTCGGGCGACGTATGGTTCAACGGCGAAAAGATTTCGGCTCTCAAAAACAAGGAGTTCGACAAACGCCGCCCCAACATGCAGATGATATTTCAGGACCCCTATGCAAGTCTCTCCCCGAGACTCACGGTGGGTGAAATAATCGGCGAAGCCGCCCGCCAACACAAGCTCGTCGACAAGAGCGGATATTACGACTATGTCGTCGACGTGATGAAGATGTGCGGGCTTCAACCTCACTATTTCGAACGCTATCCCCACGAGTTTTCGGGCGGACAGCGTCAAAGAATTTGCATTGCCCGCGCCCTCGCGTTAAAACCGGGGCTTGTCATATGCGACGAACCCGTCTCCGCCCTCGACGTCTCCATACAGGCGCAGATTATAAATATGCTTATCGATTTGCGCAAGACGTTAGGGCTCACCTATTTGTTCATATCGCACGACCTCTCTGTCGTCAAGCACATTTCCGACGAGGTCGGAGTCATGTATTTGGGCACAATGGTGGAGTACGGCAAGAAGGAAGATATCTTCAACAACACCCTTCACCCCTACACGAAGGCGCTTTTCTCGGCGGTGCCCGTTCCCAACGTGCACGTCAAGATGAACAGGGTTATATTGCAGGGCGACATTCCCTCGCCCGTCAATCCCCCCAAGGGCTGCAAGTTCCACACGCGCTGTTCGGAGTGTATGGATATATGCACGAAGGCTGTGCCCGAGTACAGGGAGATAGAGCCCGGTCACTTCTGCGCCTGCCATCTCTTCAACACCGAGGAAGATTCTTTACGCCTTTTAAACGAGGCTAAGGAGCGCGAAGAGCGCGAGAGGGAGGAGGAAGCGGCAAAGCTCAAAAACAGATTAAAGGCTAAAATTTCATCTTTGAAAGATAAAAAGCCCTCTTCAGACGCCGCCGCAGAGGAAAAAGCCGACAATGGCGATATAGCCGAAAAAGTAAACGCAGACGTCGGCGAAAGCGCGCAGAATAATAAAGAAGATAAATCATAATAATGTCCGACGATAAAAAGAAGAAAAAGAAGAAAAAGAAGAAGCAAAAGCCCGTCCTCGACACCGAGACCACCTTTGCGAACATGAACGTTGAGGGCTTCAAGTGGTACGACCCGGGGCTTGAAAAGCGGCTCGAAAAGCAAAAAAACGTCGTGCCGCCCAAAGTTACGAGAAAGGAGTATTGGCAGATGGTGCGCGGCGCATTCTTGGCGTTTTTGCCCTATCTTGTCGGCATAGTACTCATCTTCGGGATAATGGTGGGCATTGGCTATCTTTGGTTGATGTAAAATGGAAAAATTCACTGTAAAAACCTGCAAAACCGTGCGCCTTACATTCGGTATAACACTCTCCGTGTATACCGTCATATTGGGCGCGCTGTTTATTTGGCAGATACTCGATATCTACCTCGGCGGGGTGGCGGCGGGGCTTACTTCGCCCTTCGACTATATGGACGTCAAGTCGCGCACGCGGGGCATTTTGGCTGCGCCTTTCTGGATATGGATAGCCTTAATCTTTGTCGGGCTCATCCTCTTTGAAATATTCCCCGTAAAGCAAAAGCGGCAGACTATGGACGACCCCGTCTACATATTAAACCGCCTTAAAAAGCGCCTTCCCAAGCAAGTTTCTGAAGATTTGAAAGACTCTTTCGACTTCGTGAAGCGGGAGGAGAGGACGCTTTTAATCCTCAAAGTTATATGCCTTTTGGCGGGCGTCGCGGGCTGTATTTATTCTGTTATTTACCTTGCAACCCCCTCCAACTTCCCCAACGTCGATAAGACTGCGGATATGTTGAACCTCGCCCTGCACGTCTTAACTTTCGCGGCGGCGGTGTTTATAATCGCCTGCGGCGTGGCGTATTTCGAGGCGTTTTCGGCTAAAAGACAGTTACCTTATGTAAAGAAATTGATTGCGGGAACAAAGCCCCCCGCAGTCACCGAGAATAAAATTTCGGCGTTTTTTGACAATAAATACTTCATATTGGGCGTCCGCATCGCCGTACTCTGCGTGGGAGTGGCGTTTATTATAGCGGGCGCGTTGAACGGCAGCGTGAGCGAAGTATTCAACAAGGCGATAAGAATCTGTACGGAGTGTATCGGTCTTGGCTAAGATATTTTCGCGAATTAAAGGCGGCTTTTGCGCCGTCGGCAGATGGATTAAAAATCACGCCCCCACGCGGCGCAGAATAATCCAGCTGTATGCCGCCCTTCTCACAAACGCAAATATAAAGGGCTTCGTTTCGGGCAGAATTTACACGGGCGACACCAAAAATATTTGCGCCCCCGGGCTCAACTGCTATTCCTGCCCCGGTGCGGTCGCGGCATGTCCCCTCGGCGCCCTCCAAAATTCCCTCGGCTCCTCGGGCACGACGACGCCCTATTACATATTGGGAATTATCGCCCTGTTGGGGCTGTCGCTCGCAAGGACGATCTGCGGCTTTTTATGCCCCTTCGGGCTGGCACAGGAACTTGTATATAAGGCAAAGACGCCCAAACTCAAAAAGAGCAGATACACCCGCCTTTTGAGCTATTTAAAATATGTATTGCTCGTCGCGCTCGTCATTGCCGTGCCCCTTATCTATCACAACGTGCCCGCATTCTGCAAATATATCTGCCCTGCGGGAACGTTTGAGGGGGCGGGAGGGTTATTATCCAACGGTGCGAACGCCGACTATTACTCAATGCTCGGGTATCTGTTCAGTTGGAAAGCCGTGCTTCTCGTCTGTTGCGTGGTCGCGTGTGTGTTTATCTATCGCGCGTTCTGCCGCTTTATATGTCCGCTCGGCGCCATTTACGGCTTCTTCAACAAGATATCGCTACTCGGCGTCAAGCTCGAAAAGAGTAAGTGTATAGACTGCGGCGCGTGCGTGGCGACCTGTAAAATGGATATTCGGCACGTCGGCGACCACGAGTGTATAAACTGCGGCGAGTGTATCCCCGTCTGCCCAACAAAGGCGATAAGTTGGAAGGGCTCGAAGATAGTTTTGCAAGTGGCGTCCTTCAACATTTCGGGAATTCCGAGCGAGCAAAAGGCGGATATTTCGGCAATATTGTCGGGCGGCACATCCAAAGTCGCCGCACCAGCAAATTCAGTTCAATCCTCAATCTCAGAGAGCGGAATTGAAGTAGAGAGCGCACCCGCCGATACCCCCGAAGTTGTCACCGTAGATACAGCGCAATCCGCGCCAAAAGATAGCGAAATTGAAGCAGAGACCCATTCTGATAATCTCTCAAAGCAGACGGAAGGGGGAGAGAACGAGCTTCAGGCGGCAATCAAAAAGGTAAAACGCCGCGGACTCATCATGGAGATAGCCGCGTGGGTGCTTGCGGCGGCGGTGCTTATAACCGCGCTCGTCTACTACAACGCGATAGCTCCCTCGCCCGTCACCCAAAACGTGACCCTTCCCCAATTTACGCTTGCGGCGTATGACACGGCTTACAGCGGCGAAACGTTTTCCTATCCCGACGATATCGACCCCGACAAGCCCCTCGTCATGGCGTTCTGGAGCACGCGCAACGAAAACAGCGCGCTGTATATAACGTCCTTTGCCGAGTCTGCGGAAAAACTGAAAGACAGCGCAAACTTCATCGCCGTCCACGTCAGCAACAGCGACGACAGCGCGACGGTGCAGGCAAAGATAGCCGAGAACGGCTGGCAAAATCTCGCTATCCCCATATTGCAGGATACGGCGGAGCTCGACCTCTATTCAAAGTCGGAGGGGGGCGGCGCCTTCCCGACGACGGTGTTCGTCACCATCCACGGCGAAATAAAGGTCAAGTCCGAAAAGCCGTTGACCCAAGAGGAAATTTCGGGGCACATAGACGACACGGTTTACTCCACAATCTATCGCGAGGGCGACAAACTGCCCGTAATTAAAAATATCAAGACCTATGAAAGCTCGTTCAAGGGGCAAACGTACTCCACGGACGAGGCGCTCGGCAAGGTGCTCGTCATAAACTTCTGGTATGTGAGCTGCGGTCCGTGCGTGGAGGAGCTGCCCTATTTCAACGAAGTGCAGAAGGAGTTCGGCGACAGTATAGTTACCCTCGCCATCCACTCGGACAACGGCGAGCAGCCCCAGCCCTTTATAGATAAGGTCGATAAAGACCACAACAAGGAAAGCTGGTCGGATTATTCGATAATCTTCGGGCAGGATAAGAGGTCTGAGAACTTCAAAAAGGACGGCTATATATACGGAATTTTGGGCGGCACCGGACCCTATCCCATGACCGTCATAGTAAACGCCGAGGGCTATATAACAAAGGTAATGCTAAGCTCGGCGATAAACAGCAATAAGGACGACTTGCGCCCCGCCATATTGAAAGCCCTTGCAGGCTGAAATCAAGCTGACGTTAATTTGCATACACTAAAATTTTTTTCATTCATCTCCTTTGGCTCCCCACGCCCTGCGGCGTGGGGGGTTCCCTTTTACAAAAAATCCTCTCGGTTTTTGCCGAGAGGATTTTAAAGTTGATTTAATTAAATTTTTACGCCTTTTCAAGCATCACTTCGATTTCCGTGGGGAAGCTGCTCTTGTTGTATCTGCCGTAATAGAAGCCGTTCTCCTCGCCCGAATTTCCGTGCTTGTAACCTGCAACGTTCAGAATGTGAACTTCCGCCTTGGTAATACCGGGCACGGTGAATATTTTGGCTACCTCGATATCCACTTTGCCGTCCTCGCCAAGCGTCTCGTTTACGGTGCATGCGCCCAACGTGCCGTTGTCGTCAATAAGGCAGAACTGCACGCTTATATTGCCGTCGCCCTTTACAACATTTCCGTTCTCGTCCACAACGCGCACGCGGACGTATCCGTCGGGCACTTTACTGCCGCATGCCGAGGCAAACACCGCTATGCTCGCCGCGGCTACAACCGCAAGCGCAATTACCAAAATGCTCTTTGCAAATTTTTTCATGATATTTTCTCCTTAATTATTCTTTCAGTTAGCCTTATCCTTCCAAGCCGTCGTGCCATAGTAGTGGTAGTAGAAGGCGAACGCTTCCCAAGCTCTCGTATCAACGCCGCAGTCGTCGTCCGACTGACTTGTCATGAATTCGCTTATTATTCTCACAAGCTCGTTGTTGGCTTCAACCATTCCGTACAGCGGGTCGTCTTCTTCCTTGCCCTCTTTGGATTGATTGAAATATTTCAGCATTGTCGCTTGATTTTCCCCGAACATGTTGTTTTCAACATAGTATTGGAGGGTGTTGAAGGTGGGACCGTTCATCATGCAAGGTCTGGTGAAGCTGATATACATTACCGAACCTTTGTCGTTGCCCGAACCCACAACGTTGTAATACTGCGCCGTTGTCTCCGAGCCTTGAACGGTTACGGGAACTGCAAGGTAGTAGGTGTGGGTCATGTCGATATTGCCCTGTTCGTCGATGTCCGCCGTCCATAAGCCTTCGCCCGTCGAAGCGATTTCAAGATTCCAATATTCCTCGGCAAGATATTCCACTTTTACTTTATATTTGCCGGGGTTGTCGTTCAAGCCGCCCGTCGTGAGCTGTGCGTATACGCTTTCTCCCTCATCGAGATAGACGAGGAGTTTGAAGTTGGGGTAGTAATCGGTTTTAAACCTCTCCATGCCCAAGGGCTCGTCACATTCCGCAATGTAGTTGTAATCTTCATCCCATACGAATACGCTGGGGTCTATCTGACGGGTGGTGTCGCGGTCGGAAGATTCAATGGAATATACGCCCGCGTCTGTCGCCGTAAACTTATAGAACTGTCCGCCGAGCTGATTTCTCTTCGTGGAGGTGGTTGTGTTGATATCTGTCAACGTGTTAAGTTCCAACTCTTTTGCGAAGGTGATTGTAAGCCCCTTGGCGGGATTTTCGTATGAAAGACATATGCCGCCCTCGGGGTGTTCGGTGTTCATGGGATAGTGATTGAAGTAAGAGCATATCTCCAACCACGAATCCTCTGTAACAGCCTTGGTATCGCCGAACTCGCTCTCGTTATGGACCTTATTTACAAACGCCGCGAGCGCGTCCTTCATGTCTTGGTTTACGGGTATAGAGGTGCCGCCGAGCGCTTCCTGCGCATAGTAGCCGTCGATTATCGCCGTCGTGAACCTCTTGTTATCGTCCGCGTTATCCGTAAGGCTTATCAGAATGGGCTGTTGATTATCTTCGCTCGAAGTGATGGCGTTGCTGAACTTGTAGTAGCAGATAAAGTATACGGATTTTTTGACGTTGCCGCCCTCGGTGTTTTGAAGTACATATTCGGGTATGCGGTAATCCGTCCAGACTGTTATATCCTGCAAATCTACCATAACGAGGGGTCCGCTTTCACTGCCCACGTGGTAGAAGCCGTCCGTATTGTTTAAAACAACTTCGGTGTTGTCCTTTCTCTTGAGCGCTCCGCTGTTGTCAAAGCTGAAAAAGCTTCTCTCAACGTCGGTCGCCGAAGTTATGTCGCTCTCGCTGAACTTGTGCACCTTCAAATGCCGCAACATTACGCTCTCGCCGTCAATCGTTATGTCCGCACTCTTGACGTACATTATGGTGAGCTTGATGACCGTCTGCCTGTTGGCGGTGTACAGCGTCACGGTCTGCCAACCTTCGCTCGTGCCCGTGAATACGGTGTCATAGTTGTAGGTGTCGTTGATTATAATGTACAGCGCGTCTCTCGATTCGGTGTCGTAATTAATCTGTATGGACAGCTCGTCGCCCTCTTCAAGCGATATGCTCGTGTGCAGGGTGGAGAAGGTGGCGTCCGTTCCCTCGCCTATGTTGGAGGGTTGCAGATATGTTCCGTCGCTTCCCACGATAAAGGGCCATGAAAGCTCGCTGTCGTCGGTCTCCGTCTCGTTGGAGTAGGTGAGGTCGAGCCCGTCGGTGAAAGCCGCGTTTATCGCCGCGTCGTCGGGCATCGTTATGCCTTGGGGAGGAGCTTTGTAGTCAACCGTGCCGTCGCCCGTCTCGCCGCCCGTCTCGCCGCCGCTGACGTTCTGCGTGTAGTCGTCGCCGAGATATCTCTCTATTAAAGCCGTCCACGACCTCTCTTCGGGTATCGAGCCCGTGTGCCTTGAACATATAACGCCGAACCTGTCTACAAATACGGTGGTGGGGTAGCTCGTCACGCCGAAGCGGGAGGTGAGGGCAATGGAGTCAAGAGCCATATAGAAGTCCAGCCCCATATTGTTTTTGTAATTTCTTACCAAAGATACGGTGTCGCCCTGATTGGGGTCGCCGAGCGCGATAACCGCAACGTCGCTTGTGTAATTAGAGTATGCGCTGTTGAGCGCGGGGAATTCGGAAGCGCAGGGTCCGCACTGGGTGTAGAAGAAGTTTAAAATGACAAGTTCCTTGTCCTCGAGAACTTCCGAAAGGGTTATATCAATGTCGTCGCCGTCGGTCACGGTGAAGTCGTACATTATGTCGCCCGTGCCGTAAATATAGTTGACGGGGATAGTCTGATCGATGACGAATGACGAGAAGCGCGAAGTGACGTTCTTGTGCTCGTCGTCGATAACCTTCACGATATCGTCGCCCTCAAAATATCCCGCGGGCAAATTTTCGTACGTTATGCTATACGAACCCGAGTTGATGGGGAAAATCACCTTGCCGCTCGAAGAAGACACGCCCGAAGTGGTCACGCCCGCCGCGTTCTCGAGGGTGACGCGCATGCCCTTTAAGGGTATGCCGCCCAAAGACAGGGTGTTGACGATATAGCTGTTCTCCTCGTCGACAAAGTCGTCGGGGTTGATGCCGTGGGGATAATAGAAGTCGTTCACGCCGCCGGGGTTGTTGGGGTCGAAAGTGCCGTCGTCGGCAATGCCCCCCTCGGGAGTGCGGAAATTGGGATTGCTTTTGCTGCATGCCGCAAGCCCGAAAGCCATACATACGGCAAGGCAGGCGGATAATACACATAAAAACAAAACTTTGAATTTTGACATTTACTTTACCTCATAGCCGCAAAATTCCATGCGGCAATATAATAATATCATATTTATCGCGCGCGCGCAAGGGATAAGAGCGTCGGATTTATATTTTTGCGATAAAAATTTTGCATAGGGGCATAAATTTATTATTATACATCGCCCGCCCTATCTTTCACATAACATAAAATCCGTCATAGCCCGACAAAGAACGACATAAAATAATAATACTTTTATTGCTCGGGGGAGAGAGTATGCAGGACTATATTTCGGACAGGGTGATAAGGGAGGGGCTGTACGTAATCGAGACGTTCAGCACCGTCCGCGCCACGGCGGAGTACTTCAAAATAAGCAAATCCACTGTGCATATAGAGGTAACATTACCGAACGTTTTGTGTGGGTAGTGGAATAAAACGACCAAAACGAGGCAAAATCAAGTGTTTTGCTTCGTTTTTCTTTATGAACCGCTTCGTTACGCATATTTGGCCGTAACAGAACGGTCGAATAATTTCGCCAAAAATCGGCTTAATTCTCCGCCAATCGTCGGAAAAATTTTTCGCCAACTATCGGAAAAGTATTGATTTATGGCCGATTCTATGGTATAATCGGGTTAATAAATCAAGTGAGGCAGTTTTGGGATGAAAGAATACAAAAAACGCATTGCGGACAGTATCTTGCAGA